>JAQTVG010000104.1 GCA_028706895.1 Candidatus Omnitrophota bacterium | reverse complement strand
AAAGAGAAGATATTAAAGCTTTATAGCATGGAACCTATGCAGATCGATTGTGCGTATTACGCCTTACCCTATAATCCTTACGGTAAGCGCGCAGATTATGCATGGAGCTTTCCTGCGCGTTGGTTTGATATGAAAAACGACGAAGTAGTATTAATTGGTGATGAGTTTTGGGAAAAAATTGGTGGCATTGGTACATATAAAGCTTTTATTAATGCAGTGAATGAAATTGGCAAAGAATACAAAGATAGAATATATAGAGAATTTTTGGGTATAGAACCACCGGCCGATTTAGAAGATGGAAATTTATAATTTGAGATAAATTTTGAGAATGCCATAAAGGGGCAGGTTGCAAATTATCTTAAGCTACGAACCATTTAATAATGGAACCTGCATATATCTTAAAAGGAAAATGCAAAATGTTAAAAAATAAAAAAGAGAAGACAGAGAAGGAAGAAGTGGATCAAAAAGCGATTGAAAATATTGATGAGTCCTCTTCGGAAATAAAAAAACCGTTCGATCCAACCCAAATTACCATTACGGTTAAACCCTTGATTATAGATTCATTAATAAAAAGAATGGAAAGCAGGCCGATGCGAATAGATCTTAATCCAGAATTTCAACGCAGAGGAAATCTTTGGAAAGAAGAAGTGCAAAGTCGCTTGATTGAATCTTTGCTTGTTAGAATTCCTTTGCCAGCTTTTTATTTTGATGGAACGAATGATGATAAATGGGAAGTTGTTGATGGGTTGCAAAGGTTGTATACACTTAAGAATTTTGTTATAGATAAAACTTTAAAACTCCAGAACCTAGAATATCTCAAGAAATATCAAGGCGCAACCTTCGATACATTACCACAATATCTACAGGGGCGGATTGAAGAGACGCATATAACAGCATATATTATTAATCCTGGCACACCTTCGGTGGTAAAATTTAACATTTTTAAAAGAATTAATACAGGGGGTCTGCCTTTAAAACCTCAGGAAATACGACATGCTCTGAATCAAGGAATACCGGCTGATTTTGTCGAAGAACTTGCGAATTTAAAAGAGTTCGCAAAAGCTACGAATTACGCACTGGTAGAAGCGAAAAGGATGGAAGATCGTGATTTTGTGACTAGATTTATTGCATTTTATAATGGATATGAAAATTATCAACCTGACCTGGATGCGTTTTTAAATAATGCGATGAGCAATCTAAGGAAATTAACTGATGATGAGCGCAAAAATATCAGGCGAGATTTCGTGAAAGCCATGAAGGCGTCATATGGAATTTTTGGTAAAGATGCTTTCAGAAAAAAATATAACAAAACCGATAAAAGAAAACTATTGAATAAAGCTATTTTTGACGCTGTATCCGTAAATCTAGCCAAATCGACGGAAGACAAAATTGATAAATTACTTTTAAAGAAAGGAAGAGTGGGGAACGAATTCATTAAGCTTATGAATATTCCAAAATTTGAAAAAGCGATAACATCTGGAACGGGAAAATATCCTTCAATAAAGTATAGATTCGATCAAGTTGAGAAAGCGTTAAATAGGAGCTTGAAATGATTAAACAGCTTAACCTTAAGAACTTTAAGTGTTTTGAAAATGAAACCATTAATTTTAGTCCACTTACTCTACTCGCAGGATTAAATGGCATGGGTAAATCCACGATATTTCAAGCGCTACTTCTTTTGCGGCAGAATTACGAGTTAGGTTTACTACAAGATGATAAAGGATTGCTTTTGAATGGTGAGCTTGTACAAATCGGAAACGCAAAGGATTTACTTTATCAATATTTTGAATCAAAGGAAATTAGCATTGAAATTGTATCAGAAGATAACGCTGTTGCATCCTGGACATGGAAAGCAGAAAGTGATGCAGAAAATTTACCTTTAGAGAAGAAATCTTCAGTTGATAATAGGATTTATGATTGCTCACTTTTTAATCAAAACTTCCATTATTTAAATGCAGAGAGGATCGGTCCAAGAATTTATTTTGAAACGTCTAATTATAATGTTATTAATAAAAATAATATTGGGTTACGAGGTGAATATGCTGCAAATTATTTATCTGAATTTCAGCTAACTAAAATACCCATCGAACAGCTAAAGAATCAAAACTCTACCGACTTAACTTTACTTGAGCAAGTCAATGCATGGTTAAGTGAAATCAGGCCAGGAACAAGGATAGCGGTTACCTCGAATTTAGAAATGGGATTAGTAGGTTTAAGTTATCAGTTTATAAGCGGTAAAGATATAAGCAATAAATTTCGTCCTACTAATGTCGGTTTTGGATTATCTTATCTTTTACCTGTTTTAGTTGCAATACTATCTTCTCGTCCCGGCACATTATTATTATTTGAGAATCCAGAAGCTCATTTACATCCTCAAGGGCAGGTTAGAATAGGTATGCTAATGGCGCTTGCAGCTGCTTATGGAATTCAGGTTGTAATCGAAACTCATAGCGATCATATTCTTAATGGTGCAAGGGTAGCGATAAAGGAAGGCATAATAAAGCCTGACCAAACAAGTTTATTGTTTTTTACGGGTGAAACAGTAGGAGATAAATATAAGCATAATATTTTAAAACCAATAATCGATCAAAACGGTCGAATTGATAATTGGCCAGATGGTTTTTTTGATGAATGGGAAAAACAACTAAAGAGAATAGTGTAAAATGGATGTATTTTTTAATGAATTATCAATCAAATCGGCAGAGCATATTACAATCGCTCATAGATGGATGATAGGTTTATTAACGCTATATAAAATAGCATGTGAAAATGGATTTAAAGATCTAAGAATGTCCGTACTCGTACCACAGCAAGCCATATCAACAGACTATACGATTTATGATTGGGCTTATGATAAAAGAGTAGATATGGATACCAGAATGTTGTTTTTGACCGAGATGTCAAAACGGCCATATGTTGATGAATTATTAGAAGGTGAAGATGCTTCTAATAAACGATTATTTGAATTTAAGTATAATGGTAAAACAGCTAATGGTTTAGGTGCGGCGTATATGTTCGATTCCCTGGCGATAAGTATTGATAATGACCAGGAGTGGGATAAGACGTTAATCGAACTCAACGTTACTGCCCTTTCCGAAGACGCAGATAGTGTTATTAATACAGTCGAACAAGTTGTGCATGCTAGTAAAAGTAGCCATTTAACAACTTTAAAGTCATGGTTATTAAATAGAAAAAAAAATGATTGTTCCCACTGGGGTTATTCTTTGGCAGAAGAGAGAGGAATTATTACCGCATCTAAAATTTTGCGAAGATACTAAAAATCAACTCGCCTGCTTAACCGAAAGCAATCCAGCATTTAGTCGTATTAAACAAAGGTTATTCGCATTGGAAGACTATTGCATTTCTTGGAGTAAGGGTCCATTTAAACCAGGAGACATCCCCCATAGCCCTGTCCCAGAATCTGAATCACGAATAAAAAAATTTAAAAATGAATTAACAATAACTTGCCCTGATGGTGTTCAAAGGTTATTTTCGTGGCATTTTAAGTATAACCCCGGAGGGAGGATCCATTTCGACCCCGAGGATTCGCAGAAAATATGTTATATTGGTTATATAGGGGGTAAAATTAAGTAGAAGCATTACGTTAAATAGGTTGAGATGTGCCAAAAAGCAACATATTAATCAATAGCCTTCACAATGTCATAACAAATTCTCATGTTTACCGACCGTCACGATGCCGGAGGAAAGTTAGCTTCGGCCTTTGAAAATTAGCTCGCGTGATTTTGTTTGCACCGGCATAGTGCAAAGGAGGTGATGGGAATTAAACAATGATGCCGGGCAAGCGGTAAAGATAAATTTTGCTTAACGGGGAGATAAGCAGATGGGTAAGTATGTCATTTTTGGAGTGTGTTTTTTGGCAGCATCGGTAGGTTCCGCGGTGATATTGACGAACGGGATGGTGAAGTTCAAGAAGGCCTCGGCAGAGGTGATAAACGTCACCGGCTCCGCCGAGAAGAGGATAATGTCGGATTACGCGGTCTGGACGGCCGAGTTCTCGGCGCGGGACCCGCAGATGAAGGCCGCGTTCGCCAGGTTAAAAGAGGACACGGCTAAGGTCAGGGCCTACCTCGCGTCCAAAGGGATGACCGAGGGCGAGACGATCGTTTCGCAGGTGGAGACGGCGGTCATCTACAAGAAGAACGAGAAGGGCATTGCCACCAACGAGATCGAGGCCTATAACCTCAGCCAGGGGATAGAAGTGCGCTCGGCCGACGTCGCCAAGATAACCGCCGTGTCGCGCGAATCGACGGGCTTGATCGAGCAGGATATACGGTTCGTTTCGCACCCGCCGCAGTATTTTTACACCAAGCTGGCCGAGCTGAAGCTCGAGATGCTCGGCGCGGCCTCGGCGGACGCGAAGAAACGGGCCGAACAGATCGCCTCGGCGGCCGGCAACAGGGTCGGCAGGATACGCTCGGCGGATATGGGCGTTTTCCAGATAACGCCGGTCAATTCGACCGAGGTCTCGGACTGGGGCAGTAACGATACCTCATCGCTCGAGAAGAAGGTCTTCGCGGTCGTGCATGCGGATTTTGCGATAACGGAATGAAATAACCGGGGAGGGAGTGACAGGAATGAATATCAATAAGATCATAGCAAAAGAGGGACTGATAATCATAGGGCTGGCTATCGTATTGTATGCGGTCCTGCACTTCCTCCCCGAAATGCCCGTCGTATACCCGAAATATAAATTGGAATTTACTAACGGGGAAACATATACTATAAACATACATCCGGAGATACGCAACGGGTTGAATTCCAGCGAGATAATCGAGGCGACTCTTAATCCGCCGCCAAAAG
>JAQTVG010000103.1 GCA_028706895.1 Candidatus Omnitrophota bacterium | reverse complement strand
TTAGATATATGGTTACAGATGCCTGACAACGGCGAGCAGATTTATACAAAAGGAATAGTAGTATGGTCCATGATGGTTGAACCCGAAAAATATAGAATAGGTATTAATTTAGAGAATACAGAATTAAATCCTATCTTATTAGCTATAAAAACAATCCAGGTCCGTATAAGGCATTAATAATAAGAAGTTAGAAGAACACAGGGATGGCGTTTTTGAATTAAAAGCCATCCTTATTTTTTTGTATAACTCTGCATATTTATGGGATATAATTAGCCCATATGTATGCTTATGTTAAAGAATGTAAAGATTTTCCTTGACAGGTTTTATTTTTTTGTTTATACTAAATTCTATGCTAAACAATGGTGGCTTAATGACTATTGAAGATTTAGCCGATTACCTGAAGGTAACCCGGCGTACAATTTACGACTGGCTTAAGCAAAATAAAATACCTGCAATAAAGCTTGTCGGCCAATGGCGTTTTAAGAAAGATAAAATTGATGCGTGGCTTGAAAATAAAACATTATCCTAAATAACACCCAGCCATAAAGGATTGGCTGGTGCGCCCTTTCTGGGCAGGGGGAGTAAAATATGTATTTTAAAAAACTGGAATTGGTGGGATTTAAATCTTTCTGCGATAAAACAACATTAAATTTCGAGCCCGGTATTACCGCGATAGTCGGCCCAAACGGCTGCGGGAAATCAAACATATTTGACGCGATCCGCTGGGTTTTAGGGGAGCAGTCCATAAAATCTTTGCGCGGTTCGCAGATGGAAGATGTAATTTTTAACGGTACTGACCTGAAAGAGCCCTTGGGTATGGCGGAGGTAAGCCTTACTTTTGATAATGATAAGAAACATTTTCCTGTTGACCATAATGAAGTCGTAATCACGCGGCGCGTATTCCGTTCCGGAGAAAGCGAATATCTTTTAAATAAAACATTGGTACGCCTTAAGGATATTTTAGATTTACTTATGGGCACAGGTATAGGCGCCGAGAACTATTCGTTGGTAGAGCAGGGTAAAATCGGGCTCATCTTAAGCTCAAAACCGGAAGACAGGCGTTTAATATTTGACGAGGCCGCAGGTATTACAAGGTATAAGGTCCAGAAAAAAGAAGCGCTTAGAAGATTAGAGGAGACAGAGCAGAACCTTTTAAGGGTCAATGATATTATTGTAGAGGTAAAGCGCCAGATTGGGTCTTTAGAGCGCCAGGCAAATAAGGCGCGCAGGTATAAAGAAATCTTTGAAGAATTAAAGCAAAAAGAAATAAACCTGGCGTTTTTTCAGCAGAAAGAATTAACGCTTGAAAAAGAAAACATCACCGGCCAGTTAAATGAGTTAGGGCAGCTAGAGGAGAAACTGCTGCTTGTAATCCAGGAACATGAATTAAAAGTAAATAACCACCGTTCTGATTTAAAGGCGATGGAAGACGGGATCCTCGCGATAAAGAACCAGGTAATGAACCTGGATAATCTTATAACGGGTAATGAAGAGCGTATAAAGTTTAACCAGGAGAAGGCCGTTGAATTGGATATGAACCAGAAATACATACAGGCCCAGATTGAGCAGACTAAACAAAGGCTGGTTCTTGATGAAGAAAAACTGAATAATCTTAAAGCAGAGCATGAAAATATAAATGCCAATATTGAATCAAAGAAGGCCCTGCTTCAAGAAAAAGAGAGCCAGCTGGAGAGCCTCAGCGCTTCTATAAAAACGTCGTTAGAAAATATCTCGGCCACAAAAAAGAATATCCTGGAGCTGGTAACCACCCTGACCCATGTTAAGAACCAGATTACGGATTTTACCAGCAAGCAGCAGATTTACCTGGCGCGTAAAAAGAGGCTGGAGATTGAAAAGTCAAAAGTTGCCGAGGAAAAATCATTGGTCAAAAATAGCCTGGATAGCCTTACCATTGAATTAGAAGGGCTGGAAGCTGCATTCCAGGGTTTAACCTTAAAGATATCCGGTATCAAAGGCGAACAGGAACAAGAGGCAATATCTTTAAACAGCATAAATACAGATATCAATAATTTAGAGAATGAGAAATTGACCCTGCTCTCGCAAAAAGAATTCCTTGAGAAGCTCAGAAGTAAATACGAGGATATCAGCGAATCAATGAACGCGGTTGTATATTTGGATAAAGTGCCTCTTGATAAAGTAACGGGCCTGGTAATAAAAGTAAAAGAACCTCCGGATGGCAATCCTGGTGACAAACAATTTCCCGGCCCGGCAAAATTTGAATTATCAGGAGAAGCAAAACCCATTGATTTAGATACGCAAAAAATCACCCAAAAAATACAAACGATAGAGGAAAAGATAAACGTATTGCGGGAGAATAAAAAGGCATGCGAACTGCGCATTGAAGAATTAAACAGGTCTCTGGATGGGCTGCAGCAGGATTTCCGTAACCAGGAAATATCGCTTTCTAATAAAAAGAATTCTCATGATACTATCCTGGAACAGTTTAACAAAATTGTTGAAGAAGAGGAAGTTATAGCCCTTGAGTTGTCTGATGTGGGAAGTGAATTGGGGATATTAGAAGGAAAACTCTCCGGGCTAAATGTGGAGTGGTCCGGGTTAGATAAAGAGCATAAGAATAGCGAGAGTTTAATATTAGGTGAAGAGAACAGCATAGACTCAAATAATGAAATCAAGGAAGGGGTTGTAATTTTAATAGCCCAGACAAAAGCAGAACTTGAAGGATTAAATAAACGCCTTGATTCCGACCAGGCTACTTTTAAGATTTTAGAGGGTACCTATGAACAGGACAAGGCGAGCCTCTTGAATTTAGAAGCCCAGGCAAAAGATAATGACGCAAAGAAAGAGGGATTGGCTTTAGAGAATGAAAATTTAAAATCCAGGATTGAGCAGTTCCGCCTGGATATAGAGGAACAGAACAGAAAATTAGAAGAAACAGAGAGTAAATACCGGGAGATTTCGCAGGCCGTAGCTGAGGCAATTGAGAAGGTTGAGCTGGATAAAAAAGAGATAGATGCCTTAAAGGCCAGGCTCTATGAATTGCAGATGCAGGGTAAAGACGTGGATTTCAAGGTGACAAGCATAAAAGACAGGATTTTACAGGCCTATAAAGTAGATATGGACGCTGCTCCTGTGGTTGCAGATGGCTTGGATAAAAATATTCTTTTAGGGGAGATAGAGAAATTAAAAGACAGGCTTGATGCCTGTGGTTCGGTAAACCTGGTTGCCATTGAAGAATACGACGAATTAAAGAAGCGTTATGATTTCTTGACTCAACAGCAGGCTGACCTGGTAACCGCGAAAGAATCGGTGCACGAGGCGATACTCAAGATTAACCGCACTACTAAAAAAATGTTTTTGGAGACTTTTGAAAAAGTGCGCCAGGAGTTTCGTAATTATTTCAAGCTCTTGTTTAACGGCGGGGATGCGCAGGTTTTCTTAATAGATGAAAATGACCCTCTGGAATCAGGGATAGAAATTATTTGCCGGCCGCCGGGAAAGAAGTTGCAGAATGTGCTTTTATTGTCAGGAGGAGAAAAATCCCTTTCGGCAATAGCATTGATATTCGCCATCTTTAAAGTCAAGCCGTCGCCCTTCTGCGTATTAGATGAAATAGACGCGGCGCTCGACGAAGCCAATGTTGACAGGTTTAGCCGTATGTTCCAGCAGTTTGTCAAGGATTCCCAGTTTATTGTCATAACCCATAACAAAAAGACTATCGCCAATGCCGATGTTATGTATGGCATAACTATGCAGGAATCGGGCGTTTCAAAGATTGTATCGGTTAAGTTTGCGCAAAATCCGGGGGCAGTAAAGGAGAAAGAGCCGGAAGCTATTGCTGCTGAGGCTGTTTAATCAACATTGCAACAGGTATTATTTTTTCCTTTTTGTTTTGCCTGGTAAAGCGCCTTGTCACATTGGGAGATTATTTCGGAAGGGGACGAACCGTCTTCTGGAAACGAAGCCAAGCCCAAGCTTGCCGTCAGTTGTTTAGTTGGCAGGACATCTTCATTTATAAAAGGATATTTTTCAATATCGCTGCGTATTCTTTCCGCAATTAAAAATGCTTCTTTCTTTTCTGTCTGCGGCAGTATGATAGTAAATTCCTCCCCGCCGTATCGGCACACATAATCCATTTTACGTGATTGGTTTTTAATTAATGACGCTAGTGATTTCAGGATTACATCTCCTGCCTGGTGCCCTAAAGTATCATTGTAGACTTTAAAATTATCAATATCCACCATAATCAGGCTGAAAGGCATTCTGGTGATTTTGGATTTTTCTAATTCTGCCTGCAATAAATATTGAAAATAACCGTGGTTCCATAGTTCGGTGAGGGAATCAGAGTGCGCCCGCGAGACTGTTTTTTCATAGAGCTGCGAATTTTCTATAGCTAAACCCGCCTGGTTTGCAAGCATAGTGAGCATACGGATATCGTCTTTTGTAATGGGTTTCTTGGTAATAAAATTATCCGCCAGGATTATTCCGTTGACTTTATCTTTTGCTTTTAAGGGGACGACTACCACTTCATCGGTTTTTAATAAGTGTGTTATAGGGTCGTTGATGTAGTTTTGAATAGTTTCTTTGGTTAGGTGTAAAGGCATGCCGTCTAATACCCCTAATGTAAGTATTCCTCCGTTTTGTTCTTTCATGGATATTTTTAAACGCCTGAGCTGTTGATTGAAGCTGGACTCCAGCGCTTCCCTTGAAAACTTGTAGGCATTAATCAGGTCATCCATATCCATCTGTTCCTGTTCTACTCTTGTCCAGATGCGGTTAGCTTCTTCGCCGCTACCCGGGCCGATACTCATCTTACCTTCAATAAGCCCGTCTTTTTCGTTTACCAAAA
>JAQTVG010000102.1 GCA_028706895.1 Candidatus Omnitrophota bacterium | reverse complement strand
AAAGCGGAATTTAAAGATAGGAAACTGGTATCCCCTGCGATAATCAAAAGCAGGGCAATGGAAGAAAGCATTAATACCGTTGCCACTACCGAAAGGACTATATATTTAAATGCCGCTTCAAATGCCGGCATATCTCTATTCGCCCCTATCAGGATAAAAGAACAAACCGTGGTAATCTCAAGGAAAACGTATAAAGAAAAAATATCCCGCACCATTACGGCCCCATTCATGCCCGCCAGGATTAAAAGCAGCATGTTCACAAAATTAAAAATCCGGTCTTCATCTCTAACTATATGCTTTTGCACAAAGAGCGCGGCAAACGAAACAATACCGATGCTAAGCAATAATACGCGGCTTAAATTATCAATAACAAAATTAAATTTTAAGAATGAACCGAATGCGTCTAAAACGCCCCAGGAGTAAACAGCAGGAAATAAAACTGCGTAGACTTGGACAGATATTATTGCCAGGCAAAACCAAAAAGCAATCTTACGCATAAAAACCCTGAAAGGAAAATTTAAAAGTATTACTCCCAGGAATGGCAGTAAAATTAATGAAGAATGCATGGATTCTTTCCTATTGAGCCGATTAAAAATAATGACATTATAACTAAACCTGCCAATGACCAGGCAAGATACGCGGAATAATTACCGGTGTGCGCTTTCCTAATCTGAGCCGTAAACGCGTATGTTAATTTAACAATAAAAGTATTGTACACCCAGTCTATCGCCCTATCTAACCAGAAGGCGATTTTAGATAATCCTAAGGCGATCTTTAGCCCTATCTCATAAGGATCAAAAAACCCTTTTTCCGCCTTATTGTAAATCCCGGATAACCCGGGAGCGTAATGGATATGGTCAACGGCCTTGATGGCACTGCCTTTATTTTTTACTCCCCAGATATGATTGATAAGAGCGGCAATAAGCACAATGATTGTTGCTGCTACAAGCCACATATTAGTTGGAAAACCGGAAAAATTATGCCCCTCTAATCTTGCTTCGCCAAGAACAGGCGAAATGAGCTTATTTATAGGTAAAGAATTGAATACACCGAATATTATGCATACAAAAGCAATTACTACCATCGGCAACAACATCAAGAAAGACGCTTCCTTGACTTTACTGTTTTTCTCGCTAAGCTTACCCAAAAACGCGGCATGCCCAAGTTTTAAGAAAGAGGCTGCGGTTAAAAAAGAACCAACAACTGCAGCCAGATAGAAAATAAAACCCCTCTCTAGCGCTGCGTCATACACCAGTTCTTTTGAAAAGAAACCGTTAAAAGGCGGCACACCGGATATAGAAAGAGCAGTTATAATAAAACAGACAAATGTTACAGGCATTAATTTTCCGATTCCGCCCAATTCCTCTAAATTAGATGTCCCTGCCTGCTTTTCAACGGAACCTGCGGTAAGAAACAAGCCGCTTTTATACAAGGCATTGTTAATCATATGGAATAACCCGCCTATTATCCCTACCGGCACTGCGGTTCCTATACCTAAAACCATGTAACCGACCTGGCTTATCGCGTGGTAAGACAAGAGCCTTTTATAATTCTTTTGTATCAATGCCATCATTACCGCGAAAATTATGGTTACAGCTCCTATAACCATAAGCAGGGTGCTTAACCATGAATGGACTGTCAGCTGAAACATATCAAGGCAGATACGCGTAAGCAAATAAATCCCCAATAATTTTTCAAATGCGGCAGGCACCAAGGCCATAAAAGGAAGCGGCGCATCAATAGCGGCATTAGGTATCCAACTATGAAACGGCATGCATCCACCCTTGGATATTGCCCCTATCATTAAAAGAATAAAAGCAAAACTGGCCAAACCGCCTAAAGGAAGATTTATTTTGGACATCGCCAGCGTCCCTGCTATATGGCCGGTAAGTATTATACCTGCCATCATGCATAAATCCGTGATGCCTATAATAATAAACGCCTTTGTTGCCGTCCTAAAAGCGTTCCTGCCTCCAATGATTATCATTCCATATTGGGTCAATAACAACCCTTCCCAAAACAGGAGCATTACAAGGAAATTATCCGCAAGAACCGCTCCGGCCGCGAAAGACAGGTTAAACAGCAAATAAGCGTAAAATTGCTTTAAGGGAGATTTATCCTGCATAAAAACAAGAGAATACAAAGTAACCAAGAAACCAAAGCTAGCTATAGAAAGCATAATAAATGCACTAAAGTTGTACAGCCGCAGTGAAAAATCAAAACCAAATCCTAACCACGGTAAATAAAGCTGCAAATTGTGTTTGAATAAGAGAATTACTATAATAAGATTCAGTAATGAAGCAAACAAGGAAATATTCCCCACCAAAGCGCGAGATTTCTTGGGGGCCATAAATACAAGGACTGCGGCAATTAGGGGAATAATTATAGGTAAGAGTAAGATTTTATCTGTCATTTCAATACTCCCGGCATGCTTGCGGCAACTGCCTGCGCAAAACCAGAAGGATAAAATATAAGGATTCCGCTAAAAAGCGAAAGTAACGCCAAAATCGCTACGCTCATAACCATGGTGCGGCTGGTTTCTTTTATCGGAACAATCTGCGCCTGCCCAAGAAAAACCAGATTGAATACCCTGAAAAGATAAAGAATTGTCAGGAATGCGCCCACCAAAAATACTAGCCCAATCCAAAGTTCGCCGCTTGCGAAACCGCCGGCAAAAACCATATACTTGCTAAAGAAACCGCCAAACGGAGGCACGCCCATTACCGAAAATGCGCAAAACAGAAAAGAAACCGCAGTCACCGGCATAGTGCTTATAAGGCCGCCCAACTTTGTAATATCTTTAGTCTTTGTATTCTGTTCAACTATTCCCGCGCAAAGAAAAAGGCCTGCCTTGGCCAGGCCGTGCATAAGTATATATAAAAGCCCTCCGGCGACAGCAATTTCATTTCCTACGGCTAAGCCGAAAAAGATAAAACCTATCTGGCTGATTGTAGAATAAGCAATGAGCCGCTTTAAATCGGTCTCTACAAGAGCGGCTCCCGCAGAAATAATCGCGCTTGCCGCAGCTATCACCGGTACAAAGGTATGCCAGAATCCGGCAAGTGTAAATGTAGCTATAAAGAGCCGGGCAAAAACATATACTCCTATTTTTACCAGAATCGCGGCGTGAAGCAGCGCCGTAACAGGCGAAGGCGCAACACCTGCGTCCGGCAGCCACGTATGAAACGGCAAGGTTGCTGATTTAGAAAGTATGCCTGCCATAATCAAAGCTATAGCTATATTTGAAATAGGATAATTCTTTATAACAGCCATATCAAAAGAGCCTGCCTGCTGGTAAATACTGACAAAACCTATAAGCATAAGCACAGACCCGAATACCGTAACCAGAAACGCCTTATCAGCGCGTAACACCTGCGTTTTCTCCCTGAAAAACCCTATTAAACGCCAGCTGGTTATAGCCGTAATCTCCCAGAATACATACAGCAAAATTAAATTGGCGCTAAAGACCAGGCCCATCATCGCGCCAAAAAACAACACCACCATGCAATAATATTCATCCTGGTTCTCATAGTGGCTTATATAACCAAACGAATAAAAAATAATTATTGCGCTTATTAGAGAAGAAATTAAGGCCATAAAGACTGCCAGGGAATCGGCAATAAAGGTAAAATTAAACCCAAGCAGGAGTTCTTTAGCCACCGTTATCGTAGAACCCGACAAAATATGCGGCAGCATTAACGATGAATTTACCAGCGATACCACCACAAGGCCTAATGCAACTAAATTCCTAAGGTTGCGCGAGAACCTGCCTAATAAAGGTAAGGCAAACGCCCCTATTATTGGGACGAAGATAGCGCTTAAAAGTATGTATTCGTATCTCATAAGCTCATTAAATTAAAAGACCAGAGAGCCTTCCTCTGGCCGCGTTGCCATAATCTCTTTAAGAATTGATTTACGAGGAACAAAGAAATATTATATGGTAACATCTTTTTATGGTTTTTTCAAGAAAAATTTTAGCCCGGGATGAAACTCAGCGAATATATATAAGGAAGTATTTTAGATAGAATCCAATAGAAGCGTGGCGTTATTATTCAAAACTTCCAAAAACCCTTTTCCTTTAGAGTCTATTGTGGTAAGTTTGTTGGAGCTATCCCTAAAACTTATTTTTCCCGGTATGAGGTTAGTAATAAGCGCAGCGTGGTTTGCCAGCACCCCCAGATACCCCAACTCTCCGGGCGCGATTAATGAGGAAGCCTTGCCTTCATACACAGCCTTTTCAGGAGTAATTATACTAACTTGAAAGAGTTTTTCCATTATTGGCGCCCTGCTCTTCTTTTTTCATGCTTTTTGATTTTTCAATTACTTCTTCTATGGTGCCAACCATATAAAACGCCTGTTCAGGAAGGCTATCCAAGGCACCCTCCATTATCATTTTAAGGCCTTTTATCGTATCTTCTAATTTTACATATTTGCCCTTTAAGCCGGTAAATGCTTCAGCGACAAAAAACGGCTGTGAAAAGAACCTTTGGATTTTTCTTGCCCGTGAAACAATAAGTTTATCCTCATCCGATAATTCATCTATCCCCAGGATAGAAATGATATCGCGCAGGTCCTTATACCGCTGTAAGATTTTTTGCGTACCGAGGGCTGTGTTATAATGCTCCTCTCCGACAATCTTCGGGTCCAGAATCCTTGATGTAGAATCTAACGGGTCAACAGCCGGGTAAATCCCGAGTTCCGCGATTTGCCGCGACAAGACTATTTTAGCGTCTAAATGTGTAAAGACTGCCGCCGGAGCCGGGTCCGTCAAGTCATCCGCAGGAACATAAATTGCCTGTATAGAAGTAATTGAGCCGTTTCTCGTAGAAGCTATCCTCTCCTCTAATTGCGCGACTTCCGATAGCAAGTTCGGCTGATATCCTACCGCGGAAGGCATACGCCCGAGA
>JAQTVG010000101.1 GCA_028706895.1 Candidatus Omnitrophota bacterium | reverse complement strand
CAATTCCTTGCCTTCTATGAATTCCTCTACAAGTACTTCCTGCATGTATAATCCCTGCAACTCTTTGATTTTCGCGAATAGCGCTTCTTTTGTATTAACGACGTTAGAAGCATTTATGCCTTTAGCCGAACCCTCAAGGTTAGGTTTTACTATAAGCGGAAATTTTAAAACGGGGTCTAGCTCTTGCTTTCCTTTTGCCGTAAACACCTGGAAGAGCGGAGTGGGTATATTCTCTGCTTTTAATATTTTTTTGGTAAACGCCTTATTCAACGCCAAGGCCAGAGAGAAAGTATTAGAGCCGGTATACGGGATATCCAGATAATCCAATATTGCGGGTATCTCCGATTCACGGAACTTCCCGCATTTACCTTCAGCGATATTAAATACCATATCTACGCGGTTCTTCTTGAAATAAGAAAAAAGATTCGGCTGTTCAACATCCACCAAGTCAACATTATGCCCCCTCTTTTTAAGGGCGGCGGATATGGCGTTTATAGTCTCTTCAGAATCAAATTCAGAGAAATAGTCCGCGGGCTTTGTTTCGTCTTTCTTTTTTAAATTATACGCTAAAGCGATTTTCATTTAATTTAAGTTATACCTCGTCAGGGCGCTCTGCAAAATCCTGCCTATTATCTGTTCATAAGAAATCCCAATCTCTTGGGCTACCAGCATAAATACGTCTTCAGTTGATAAAGAAGGCAGAGGGTTTATCTCCAACACATAGGGCTTGCCGTCATTATCAACTCTAAAGTCTACCCTTCCGAAATCGCGGCACTCTACGGCATTATATGTTTTTAATGCTATATCTGAAAGCTTCTTCTTTAATTCTGCGTTTATGTGCGCAGGGCAAATATATTCCAGCCTGTCAGACTGGATACGCGCGAAGGTATAAAATTTATCGTTGAGCTTCAGGCGCCCGTCTATCTTTATCTGCACAATCGGCATTATTTCAGGGTTTTCGTTGCCGACAATAGCTACGGTAAATTCCTGCCCGGAAATAAATTCTTCAATAAGGGCCGGCTGTTTATAAGTATTAATTATATATTCAACCTGTTTTTTTAAACCGTCTACATTTTCTACGCGGGAATTCTCGCTTAGGCCTTTAGAGGACCCTTCAAAGCGCGGTTTTACAATTAAGGGGAATTTAAAGTGGTTTGTGTTGGCGAGGCTCTCGGCATCTTTTATTTCAAAAAACTTCGGCGTGGGTATGCCTTCGGCAAGAAAAATCTTCTTAGCCATTATCTTGTCCAGGGTAAGGCTCAGAGTCAAGGCATCAGCTCCCACAAATGGGATACCTGCCATCTCCAGTAATATAGGCACCTGGGATTCCCTGTTCCTGCCCGTAAGGCCCTCGGAGATATTAAAAACAATATCCACTCCGAGCTTATCCATTTTCTCAAGGAGGCTTGCGACATTGCCTATTTTTTTGACCTTAAAACCGCAGGCCTCTATGGCAGAAGCGATAACCTCTACGGTAGAAGGATGGTCAAACTCGGCGTTGGCATCCGGCGGGTCATCTTTTTTAAACTCGTAATCCGTCTTTAAATCGTAAGTCAGGCCTACTGTTTTCATATATACATAAAAAATAAGGGCTCGTTTACCTTTAGAGCCCTTGGATTTTCCCTGGTTTTTCCAATTTAGTTTATTTAACCTCCGTAAAGCTGTATAAAAAGCTTCTATATATTGTATTTATATTATTTTTTTATCACAACATATAGTCTTTGTCAAGTATTTTTTGATTTTTGATGATTTTACCGGGCTTATATTCACCGACGGAGAAATAAAAAATTAACTACGCCAGGGTAGATAAAAAATAAACAAGCTGAATAAGCTCGGTAGATAAATCAACATTGCGTAATTTAACCCTTTTAGGCACATTCAATTTTACGGGAGCGAAATTTAAAATTGCCCTTACACCTGCTTTTACCAGCTTATTTGTTATCTCCTGGGCAGCTATTTGCGGCACAGCGATAATCGCTATATCTATATTCAGTTTTTTTGCAACACCGGGTATGTTTTTAGGGGCGTATACCTTCACTCCGTGGATACACCTGCCGATTTTTTGAGCGTCGTTATCAAATACAGCCACTATATTCAGGCGCATCTGTTTAAAACCGCGGTAAGCAAAAAGCGCAGACCCCAGATTCCCCATTCCGCAAAGGCATAAGTTCCATTTTCTGTCTAGGCCAAGTATCTTGCCGATCTTGTCTTTTAACTCGTCTATGCGGTAGCCTAAACCGCGCTCTCCAAATTTGCCAAAATAAGAGAGGTCTTTCCTTATCTGGTGGTGGTTCATATCCAAAAATCTGGCCAATTCCTCAGAATTGATCGTAGACTTTGAACCCTTGTCTTTTTTATATTCTTCCAAGAACCTTAAATAAACGGCTAACCTGCTTATTGAAATATCAGGAGGCTGCTTCATTTTTCATCCTTTTAATTATTTTTCTTTTGTTCAGGGCGCGGCTAAAGTATTTTAAATTTGAAAAGAATTTTATTATAAGGCTTGGCCTGAAAAATAAAATATAAGCCCAGGCCAAAATATCGTATAGCAGAATAAACGGAAGGCGCAAAATAAAATCTGCCATAGACTCATTCTTTATAAGCGTTAAATAACGGTTCTTTAATAAATCAAGGTGCAATTGGTTATTCAAATACCTTCGGGCATAAGGCTTGTTTACGCCTTTGCCAGGCCTTACCGAGCCTCCGCGGAGATGGTAAGCAACGGCCCCGGGGATATAATATCCTTCCCAACCAAATAGCCGGGCCCTCCAGGCAACATCTAAATCTTCATAAAAAAAGTGGTAATCTGTGTCAAAATATTCTGACTCAATTTTTATGGCCTCAAGCATTTCTCTGCGGTAAAACGCTACTGCTCCGTTTACCCCGAAAATATATTCTTCTTTATTGAATTGCCCTCTATCTTTAGAGCCGTAACCTCTCTCGCTGGCGGTACGCCAGGGGCTCAAAAAAAGGCCTGCGCTATCTATCGTGATTGCGTCTTTACGTAAAACCTTTCCGCTGACCATGCCAATTTTATCGTCAATACCAAAACCTGCCAGCGCATTCTCTATAAACCTTTCGCCTAACGATGCATCATCGTTAAGGCAGAGAATATAGCGCCCCTTGCTTATCTGTATTCCCTTATTAAGAGATTCACAATAAGACAGTGCCTCTAGGGAAGAATACAGCTTCGCTTCCGGATATTCTGCCATGGCCTTCCGGCAAAATTCAGGGTTTAAGGTATTATCTATTATTATAATTTCCAGCGCATTGTAGGCCTGTTTTTTTAGCGAATCCAGGCACAAAAACAGGTAACCGCCTATGCCGCGGGTTACAATGATAACGCTAACTATTTCATTTGACGAATTATGCATCCTGGAATAGAATTATAACATAATGCTTATTATTTTACTAACCCTTATATCCATCCGTCCTTTCATTTCATCGCTTGCCTTCCCGTATTTAAATTACGGGTATTCCCTTCTCTTCATCGCTTTTTTAATCAGCTGGATTATTATAAAAAAAATATCGCTGGAAAAAATAAAACCTTTAAGATACCCCCTGGCCTTATTGTGTTTAGCCCTTATTATCTCTACAATATTTTCGCTAAATAAAATAAACACTTTCAGCCAACTTTATAAATACATAAACGGGTTGCTACTGCTTTTTGTTGCTGCTTCTCTGTGCCATGAAGATAAAACACGGATTATGCGCGCCATAATCTTTAGCGGCTTCGTTATAAGCCTGCTCGCTATTTATCAATACCTCTTCGGTTTCCAGCATTTGCTGAGCTATATGTCTACGGAAAAAATTACCAATGCCTTCGCATTAGACTATGTGGAGCGGCGACGCACCTTTTTCCCTTTTGTTACGCCTAATATTTTAGCAGGGTACCTGGCAATGGTCATACCGCTTGCTTTAATAACCAAAAAAAAAGGCTGGCCTATTATTCTTATGTCCATAGCCATATTACTCACAAGGTCCTTGGGGGCGCTTTTAAGCCTGTTTCCGGCTTTATTTATATATTTTTATTTACGAAACAAATCAAAAAGGAAAATCCTCATTTTACTCTTGTTGGGATTGGCGGTTATCGGCGTAATTTTTGTGATAAGGACTTTGGCGCATAAAGAGCACCTGCAGCCTCTTTTTTCTGCGATAGCCAGGTTGGGCTATTGGGAGGATAGCATAGCAATAATTAAGGCCAGACCCTTAGCAGGCATAGGCATAGGAAATTTTAATTTAATATGGTCGCGTTATGCGCATAATTCTTACTTGCAAATCTGGGCAGAAATGGGGATATTCGGAATAATTTCAATACTCTGGCTAATAACCGCGATATTTAAAACTGCCCTAAAGAACCTTAAAGACGCTGTGCGCACAAAAGAAATAGCCGGAATAACTGCAGCAGCGGCTGTATTCCTGATACATAACTTTGTTGATTTTAGTTTTTTCCTGCCTGAGGTAAGCCTTATCTGGTGGCTAATCTGCGGGTTATTACTGGCTGCGTAAATTTATAACCTTTATATCAACTCCTTTAATATCTTGAGTGCCCACATTAACGGCCCTGCCTACATACTTGCTGCCGTCTGCTGAGCAAGGAAATACGGGCCTGTCCTGTTGCGCAGTAATATAAACCTTCCCTATTTTTTGGGGCACTCTTATCTCATAACAACCCGGGCCCGGAATCTTTTTTGCCGCTATTATGAACGGCCAGGACGTACCTGCTATTTTATAGGTTTCCGGTTTGCCGGTAAAAACCCATAAGACTACGGGATTTTTATTATGGCCATTAAAGACCATATTCCCCGAGATAGCAACAGAAGGGCCTTTATAAACTGACATAAGGACCCTGGGGAGCCGCTCTCGCCTCTCTATTCTTTTTAAAAAAATAGTTAATTGATATGATAAAA
>JAQTVG010000100.1 GCA_028706895.1 Candidatus Omnitrophota bacterium | reverse complement strand
CTGTTGAGCCTAAAATTGCAATGCGTTTCATTTTAAAATGGTGCTCATATAAAAATAAAATACCGGTCCGGTAAAAAGTAAACTGTCTATAAAATCCAAAGCCCCGCCCATACCCGGGAGCAAGTTCCCCGAATCCTTTACCTGGCAGTCGCGTTTCATAAGTGATTCGGACAAATCCCCTAATTGCGCCAATACGCCCAAAGATATGCCTAAAAACAAAAGATGCAAATTCGGCGCGTTTAAAAAAGGCTGGCTTATAAATGCCCCCAATACGCTGAATATTAATCCGCCTATTGCCCCTTCTATTGTTTTCTTTGGGCTGATACGCGGGATAAGCAGGGTTTTGCCAAACTTAGACCCGATAAAATAAGCGCCGATATCGCCTAATTTTGTAATAAATAGCAACGATAGAAACAGGCCGATTCCTCCGGAAAGATACCTTATCTTGATTAAAAAACTTAAAAACCACGCAATATAAAGAATGCCGAATATAGTCGCGGAGATATCCATAATAACTCCGGAATTATCCCTGCGCCTGAATTGCATGATTATCAGGAACAATACCGCCAGGACAATAAAAAGAAATTCCCAGTTTTTTGTAAGCTCAAAACGGAATGTAATGGATAGCGGGATTATAGTTCCCATGACAATACCGAAATATTTATATATGTTTATCCCTTTTTTCTCAAGCATGGTGAAGAATTCATAAAGCCCGATAATCGTAAAAGCGGTGACTAATAATCCGAAAAGCCAGTTAACGGATATGGTTACGACTAAAATACAGAGAAGTATAATTGAGCTAATTATCCTCTTTATCAGCATCTATCCTCCCGACTTTACCGAACCTGCGTTCCCTGCCCTGATAAATTTGTATCGCTTTTTCTAAATCTTTACTTGCGAAATCAGGCCAGTATTTTTTCGGAAAATATAACTCTGCGTAAGAAAGCTGCCAGAGCAGGAAATTGCTTATGCGCATTTCGCCGCTTGTGCGTATTAATAGGTCAGGTTCAGGCAAGCCGGCGGTATAAAGATATTTTGCAAAACCTTCGGCATCCAGGCTTTCTAAATCTGCCTCGCCCCTGGCAACTGCCGCGGCAAATCTTTTTGCGGCTTCTGTTATCTCCTGCCTTGAGCCATAATTTAAAGCAAGCACAAAAATCAATCCCGTATTTTCTTCGGTCCTGGCCTCCGCTTTTTTTATTTTTGTAAGAAGATATTGCGGGATAGGTTTATCTGCGCCAATAATCTTAAGCCTTATGTTATTCTTGTCTAATTCGTTTATTTGGCTCTCCAGAAAGTTATCTAACGCGCGCATAAGCAGGTTTATCTCTTTTTGAGGCCTGGCCCAATTTTCGGCAGAGAAAGCAAAAAGTGTAATTACCTTAACCCCAAGCTTGGAAGCTGCCTTTATAACCTCTTTAACCCTGTTAATGCCCGCGCGGTGTCCGGCGCTGCGGGGCAGGCCTTTCTCTTTTGCCCATCGGCCGTTGCCGTCCATGATTATCGCAATGTGTTTGGGGATATTGGTTTTATCCATCATTATTAGTATGCAGCAGGTGAGCGTTTAGCGTATAGGCAAAACTAAACCTGCCTGACGGCAGGCAGGCGCTATACGCTCTTTCGCTATGCGCTAATCTACTGGTGCACCTTGTAATCTATATCCGGGAATATATTGTCCTTATATTCAATATCGGAAAGCCAGTTCTCATCAAGAGAGTTTGACTTTATGTCTTCATATAGGCGCGTAAATCGTAAGAGATGTTCTTTGGTGCGGCGCACAGCATAAGAGATATGAGTACCTGTACCCATGATAAAGGCCCAATCCGAACTTTGGGCAAGCAGAAGTTCACGCAATGCCTGATTTAACGCTCTTTTTAGAATACCGTCTGAATGAGGAAAACTTTTTACTAAATCCGTCATACGGCCGGATGCGCTGTGCAGATGCCTGTAAATCCAGTCATTCGGCCCTTGCAGCCACATCTCAGTATACCCTTTCCAGCCCCAGCTGGAAAAAGAAGGAGTTATTACCTGATTACGCGGGTTCTCCATCAGGTACTCGCTGGGAGTAATAAGGCGTATTGTTTCCTGGTCACAAGCTATCTTGCGCATCAGGAATTCAAGCCACTGCGGGCCCTCATACCACCAATGGCCGAATAATTCAGCGTCATACGGAGAAATGATAATCGGCTTTTTCTGCATAAAATCATTCAGGTACTCAATCTGTTTCCCGCGGTTAAACATAAAATTACCGGCCTGCTCCGCGGCCTTCTCCCGCGCGAAGTGAGGATTATAGGGCTGCTTGTTGCCGTTTCCGGTAATACGGTAATACTTTATCCCCGTATTTATTCTTACGCCGTCGGGATGTATATAGGGCTTTATATAATCGTAATCCAAATCAAAACCGATATCGCGATAGAATTCACGATAAAGATAATCTCCGGGATAACCGTCTACAGATGACCAGACTTGCTTGGATGATTCCAGGTCCCTGCCGAAACACGCAACACCTGTGCCCTTACAATAAACCGGAGCGAAAACGCCGTATTTTGGCCGCGGCACTCCGTGTAATACGCCGTGGGAATCGGTAAAGAAATAACGTAACCCCACCTCTTTTAAAATCTCATCGTGTCCGGGATGATAGCCGCACTCCGGCAGCCATATGCCCCTGGGTTTTCTGCCGAATACGCTTTCGTAATGGCTGACCGCAACTTTTAACTGGGCCCTGACCGACTCCTTGCAAACATCCATTAAAGGAAAAAATCCGTGTGTCGCCCCGCAAGTAATAATCTCAAGCTTGCCGGCATCCTGAAAATTCTTAAAAGCAGTAACAAGGTTACGATTAAACCGCAGGAAGGTGTCGCGGGACTGGCAAAAGCTATTTAAATACATTATCGCAAGATGCTGGAATTCCGGCTGCCAGCGCGTCCTCTCCACTTCCTTATGGCCCAGCTCAATGAGCCTGTTGATATGGCGCAGGTACCTGTCCTGTAAAAGCCCGTCGGTAAGCATAGATATCAACGTAGGGCTCATAGACATTGTCAGGCGAAAATCTATATTATCATTAGAGAGCCTCTCCATGACCAAGATTAACGGGATATAGGTCTCGGTTATAGCTTCATAAAGCCAATCTTCTTCCAGAAAATCTTCATGTTCGGGATGGCGCACGTATGGAAGATGGCTGTGTAAAACCATACACAAATAACCTTTATACATAAAACTCCCCTTCGCTAGTTATCGCGTTGTCATATCGCCGTTCAAAGATTCTTAACGCTATAACAATTTTATTTGGTTTCTTTGGTTACTATCGGAGTAATCTTGCGTTCTTCTTTATTATCAGAAGATACTGCTTTGACGGGAATGACTTGTTTGCCGTCAGGAAGGGCAAAACGCATCGAAAATGTCCCATCGTGCCTTAAATTTATTTGTTTATCCTGCACATATACTTTTGCATCAGGCTCTGTTGCGCCGTAGACAATCAGTTCGGTATTTACTACCATCCAGAATTTTCTTTCAGCCGGGGCCTTTTTAGTAGGGCTGGCCACCGAAGAAATACCCGCAGATGACAGGGACCCTGAAAAAAGCTCTCTTTTTATCCTCTCCTGCCAGGCCTTGCCGATAGGCGAACTCTTGCCTAAACCAAAACCCATCCCGTAAAGCCGGGCAAACATATCATCCGGTATTAACCACTCCTCATCAGTAACCCACGACGGGCCTTCTATAGGCATGCTTACTGTATTTGAACGCACTATTGTTATAAATCTTCCGTCCGGCAACAAGAGGCCCAAATCCACACACCAGCTCCTGCCAGGGCCATTGGTGTCAATATACCAGTTGGTAGAAGAATCGCCTATCTGGATATCAAAAAACCTGTGGGCGTTATTGCCATTGAATATAATCTGGCTCACGTCATATACACGCAGTATCCGCCTTGCCCGGTAAAATTCATCTTTAAGCTGGTTTCTTAATTTTTCGTAAGTCTGGCTGGTTACCTCCCAATAAGCGTGTATCCAGCGCGGGTCGCGCACCTGTAATACAATTTTATCCTGGCCGTATAATTCAGGTAATTCTTGCGGCATAGCGCGCGTGGGCCTGGGGGCTTCAGCTGTATAAAATTTTGTTTTGCCTATCGCTGTCTCCTGCTGGCCCATAATCTCCTTTTTCTCTACCGGCGGGGCAACTTTAGCGGCTTTAATCTTTTTTAATGAGCCCCTGGCTATCTTTGGTTTCCGCTTTACCTGTGATACCTTTTTTATCTTCGCTTTTATCTTACGTAATATAGCCATAGGTTCCTCCCTGCCCAGAAAGGGCGCACCAAACAATCCTTCGTGTTTGGGTGTTCAATAAAAAAGGGGACACAATTTATCCCCTTTTTTATAAAGGCATGTTTCTCTCTGCTCATTTATTTCATTTTCTGGTATAGTTATTTTTTAGATTTAGGTTTGTCCTTAATCAATGCCTCTTTTAAGTCGCTTTCTAATGCCTCTTTAAGTTTCGTTTCTTTCTCCAGCTCATCTTTTAAGCCCTGGCTTACCGACTGCTCCTGCTGTAAGAGCTTTTTAGTAGCCTCGCTTTCGGCCTTGGCCTCCTCTAATGTCTTTTCAAGGGCAGCTTTTTGCCTCTTTAGTTCATTTATTTGCTGCTGCGAATCCCAACTTACGGATTTTTCCTTATTTAATTCCATCAAGGTGCTTTTAAGCCTTTTTGACGTGCTGCAGGAACGCGTTGTTCCGGCAAGAAATATTACCGCTAATATTGCTAATACCAGAATAACTCTGTTTTTTATATTTTCCTCCATTGGCAGCACCCCCGAATATAAAAACTAAAAAATTCTTAAATATTTATTTTAAATTTGCTGATGGCTCTTTCATGCCCGCTTCTTTCATCTCTGTCGTTTTGGTAGCTTGAGGTAAAATCACG
>JAQTVG010000004.1 GCA_028706895.1 Candidatus Omnitrophota bacterium | reverse complement strand
TGGGTAAAACTACGACCCTGGCAGCGCTTATAGATTTGATTAATAATGAGAGGGAGAGCCTTGTGATTTGCATTGAAGACCCGATTGAATTTGTGCATGCAAATAAAAAGAGCATTGTTAAGCAAAGGGAAGTCTATTCGGATACGCGCTCTTTTGCTGAAGCCCTCAGGCATGCGTTAAGGCAGGATCCTAACATTATTGTAGTCGGTGAAATGAGAGACCTTGAAACTATTTCTACGGCGCTGACTGCCGCTGAAACGGGCCATTTAGTTTTAGCAACACTTCATACCCCTGATGCGCCTCAAACCGTAGAAAGAATTATAGATGTTTTTCCGCCTTATCAACAGCAGCAGGTAAGGCTGCAATTAGCAAGCTGTCTGCAGGGCGTGGTATCGCAATTATTGCTGCCTAATGCCTCCGGCCACGGCAGGATACTGGCTACAGAAATAATGGTAGGGACTTCCGGCATAAGAAACCTTGTCCGCGAGCAGGAAATTGAGCAGATACCTACCCTCATGCAAACCGGAAGCCAATACGGCATGAAGACTATGGATAAATCCTTGAAAGAATTATACCGTAAAGGCCTCATCAGTTTGGACGTGGCGCTCTCCAGGGTTAAGAACCAGGAGGAATTTAAACAGTTATGAAAATAGAAGGCACCAGTATAAAATTAGGCGATAATATAAACACCGATTTTATTATTTCCGGAAGGTATAAATTCTCCATAACCGACATCAAAGAATTATCCAAGCATATAATGGAAGATATAGACCCTGACTTTCCCGCAAAAATAATCCCGGGTAAATCAATAATCGTAGCAGGAAATAATTTCGGCATGGGCTCGTCGCGGGAACAGGCGCCGCTGGTTATAAAGGAGTGCGGCATCGTAGCTATTTTAGCCACATCGTTTGCGCGCATATTTTACCGTAACAGCTTTAATATCGGGCTGCCTCTAATTGAAACAGATACTGTAAAAATAGGCGAGAAAGACGATTTGTCCATAGATATGGGTAAAGGTGCCGTCAAAGACCTAACCAAAAATATTGAAATGAAGATTAAGCCTTTGCCGAAATTTATGCAGGAATTATTAACTGAAGGCGGATTAGTTAATTATTATAAAAAGTTTAAAGAATTACCTAAAATCTAAACATATGGCACATAAAGTTACTTTGATACCCGGTGATGGAATCGGCCCTGAGGTAGCGCGGGCAGCAAGAAGGTGTATTGACGCAACCGGAGTTAAAATAACCTGGGATGTGGTTGCTGCCGGCCAGGATGCGCTGGAAGACTTTGGCGAGCTCTTGCCGAAAAGTACGCTAGAGTCTATAAAAAATAATAAAGTTGCTTTAAAGGGGCCCATTATTACTCCTATAGGAGTGGGTTTTCGCTCGGTAAATGTGGCGATAAGGCATGCGTTAGACCTCTATGCGTGCGTCAGGCCGGCAAAGACTTACTTGGGGGTAAAGAGCCCTTATAAAGATATAGATTTGATTATTGTCAGGGAAAACAGCGAAGATTTATACGCAGGAATTGAATTTGAGGAAGGTAAGCCCGAAACAAAAGAGCTTATTGCCAATATAGAAAAATATACCCAGAAAAAGATACGCCAGGATTCGGGTATTTCAATCAAGCCTATCTCTAAATACGCCTCAGAAAGAATTGTCAGGTTTGCTTTTGAATATGCCATAAAAAATAAACGCAGGAAAGTCACGGTTGTGCATAAAGCAAATATCATGAAATTCACCGACGGGTTATTTTTAAGGGCCGCGCGTGAAGTCGCGGCTGATTATACCGATAATATAATTTTTGAAGAAGCCATTGTAGATAATATGTCCATGCAATTAGTGCAAAGGCCAAAAGATTACGATGTGCTGGTATTGCCTAATCTTTATGGCGATATACTTTCTGATTTATGCGCAGGCCTGGTGGGCGGTTTAGGCGTTGCCCCTGGGGCTAATTTTGGGGATGATATGGCTGTTTTTGAAGCAGTCCACGGCTCTGCCCCTAAATATAAAGGTATGAATAAAGTTAACCCCACCGCCATGATACTCTCAGGAATGCTTATGCTCAGGTATTTAAAAGAAGATGACGCCGCAAACAGGTTAGAATCCGCGGTAAAAAAGGTCCTGACAGAAGGCAAATCAGTAACCTATGATTTAAAACCTCATCGCGACGACCCCACAAGTGTCGGAACGCAAGAAATGGCAGACGCCATTATCGCAAATTTAAGATGAAGCTATCCATAATAGGGGCGGGTAATGTAGGCGGATTGACCGCTATGCGCCTGGCTGAAGCAGGTGTGCCGGAGATAGTTTTGGTTGATGTCGCAGCCGGCATTGCGCGGGGAAAGGTGCTGGATATGGACGATTCCGGTTCAGTCCTAAAGCATAGTTACCGTATATCAGGGTCAGGCGATATTACCGCTATAAAAGGTTCAGATATCGTAATAGTTACGGCCGGCCTTGCCCGCAAACCCGGGATGACCCGTGAAGATTTATTAAAAAAGAACGCCCAGATATTAAAAGATGTTTGTTTATCCATAAAAGATACCTGCCCAAAATCAATAGTAATAATTGTAACTAATCCGCTTGACTTAATGACCTACCTTGCTTTAAAGGTTACAGGTTTTGAAGCAAACAGGGTTTTTGGGATGGGGGTAAGCCTGGATGCGGCGAGGTTTGCCAACCAAATCAGTAAAGAATTAAATATTCCTGCCGCAGAAATTGATGCCTGGGTAATAGGCAGCCATGGGGAAGGAATGCTGCCCCTGCCAAGATTTACTACCATAAAAAGCACTAATACTTTAAACCAGCTCCTTGATAACGAAAAGGTTAATCTCTTGATAAAAAAGACCCTGGAGCGCGGGCTTGAAATTGTATCATTATTAGGCAGCGGCAGCGCCTATTTTGCCCCGTCGCAGGCGATAGCCGCGATTGTTAAGGCAATAGTAAAGGACGAGAAGCGTATGATAGGCGTATCCGCTTATTTAAACGGCGAATACGGGATAAAAGATATTTGTATCGGCGTGCCTTGCCGTATCGGAAAAGCAGGCATAGAAAAAGTCGTTGAACTGGATTTAAATAAAGAAGAACTATCCCTTTTAATCAAATCATCAGAATCTATAAGCAGGAATTTAGACCTAATCAAACCTTTTTGCCATGGATTATGATTTGGCAGTAATCGGATCAGGTTGGGCGGGATTCAATGCTGCGCTAGAGGCAAAGGCCGGCGGGTTAAAGGTAGTTCTTATAGAAAAAGAACAGATAGGCGGTACCTGCCTTAACCGCGGCTGTATTCCTACCAAAACACTCTTACAATCCGCTAAAGTTTATTCCCTCATTAAGAAATCCAGGATATTCGGCGTAGAAACAACGCCTCCCCAGGCGAACTTTCCCGAAATTAAACTAAGAAAGAATAAAATCATTCAACAATTGCAAAAGGGCATGGAGTTTATGCTTGGCGGCATAGATTTTATAAATGCAGAGGCCAAAATCCTGTCGGCCAATACATTAGAAATCAATAAGAACCGGATAAATACAAATTTTATGCTTATCGCGACCGGTTCAAAACCGCTTGAACTAAAAGGTTTTAAATTTGACGGGAAGAGGATTGTTTCCAGCAATGAAATGCTGGATTTAGAGGAGATACCGAAATCACTTTTAATTATAGGCGGGGGCGTAATCGGCTGTGAATTCGCAAGCTTATTTGCTGCTTTGGGATCCCAGGTATCAATAGCAGAATTAACGCCTCAACTATTGCCGGGAGTAGACAAGGAAATAGCAAAAAAGTTAGAGACAATCTTTAAAAAGAAAAATATCAAGGTGAATACTAATACTGATGCGGCAACGCTTGATTTGGCTGCGTATAACCTGATATTGGTTTGTATCGGGAGGGCACCTGTAACAGAAGGTTTGGGCCTGGATGAGTTGGGCATAAAAACTCAAAATGGCAGGATTATTGTGGATGAATATATGAGGACCAATATCCCTAATATTTACGCGGCTGGCGACTGCGCCAGTAAAATTTGTTTAGCGCATTTTGCGCAGTATCAGGGGTGTATAGCAGCGGAAAACATTGTTGATGCGCAGCATCTTAGAAAATTGAATACCTTTGGTATTCCCAGCTGCATATTTACTGACCCGGAAATAGGGACTGTTGGATTTACGGAAGAAGAAGCCAAAGCTAATAACATTGATTTCGCAGTTAACAAATTTGATTTTATGGGCTCGGGCATGGCACGCGTAATAGAAGAGACAGAAGGTTTTATTAAGATAATTTCTGATAAGAAAACAGATAAGGCCCTGGGTGCTTCAATAATCGGGCCCCGCGCAACGGAATTAATCGGTATTTTGACCTTAGCCATACAATCCGGGATTAAAGCCTCTAATATACGCGATACTGTATTCGCGCACCCGACTTTATCCGAAGGCATAACCAGCGCATTAAAGCAAGGCCATGGTATTTAAGCTGTTTAATTTAGGCATAATGGATTATAAGGAGGCCTGGGAGCTGCAGGGAAAAGTTTTCGGCCAGATAAAGAATAACTCTTTGAACAGCGCGTTAATTTTATGCCAGCATTATCCGGTAATTACTTTAGGCAGGCAGGGGAAAGAGGATAATATCAGGGTATTGCCTCTAGAGTTAAAAAGAATGGGAATTGGCGTGTATAAAATAGAGCGGGGGGGCGATGTCACTTATCACGGCCCTGGCCAGCTTATTGCTTATCCTGTGCTGGACCTTGGCAGTTTTAAAAAAGATATCCACCTTTTTTTAAGGCAGTTAGAAGAATCGGCAATCAAATTTCTCTCGGCGTTTGGGGTAAAAGGGCTAAGGCGCAAAGGTTTAACCGGGGTATGGATTGGCCAAAGAAAAATCGCTTCTATCGGCATAGCTATAAAAAACTGGATTACCTTTCACGGCATAAGCATAAACTTAAAGAAAAACGATTTGGATAATTTTAACCTAATCAGGCCTTGCGGGATGGATATAGAAATGACGTCGCTGGAAACAATACTGGGAGAAAATATTGAAATCGGACGCGCGAAAGAAATTTTTATTGATAAATTCAAGGATGAGTTTTTAATTCCCAATTAAAGGAGGTACTGTTAATATGGTTAAGGTAATTCTGCCGGAATTAGGCGAAGGAATTCAAAAGGCAACCCTCTCTTATTGGTATTTTAAAGAGGGTGAGAAGGTCAGCGAAAAAGACGATTTAGTGGAACTTACCACCGATAAAGCTACATTTAACCTGCCAAGCCCCGGCTCCGGGATGCTTACTGAAATCTTCTTTCACGAAGGAGATACAGTAAACGTAGGCCAGACCCTTGCTGTCATTGAATAGCGCGTTGGGCTCGCGCAATAGACAAATTCTATAAATATGCTATAATTATCGCAAGTATGTGTAACTTAAGCTAAATATGCTTAAAGACAAAGAAATCCTGACCACTAAAGAAGTGGCGGAGTATTTGAGCATTCATCCGCTTACCGTACACAGGTATGCGCGGGAAGGG
This sequence comes from Candidatus Omnitrophota bacterium, assembly GCA_028706895.1. GTDB lineage: Bacteria > Omnitrophota > Gorgyraeia > Gygaellales > Profunditerraquicolaceae > UBA1562. Next base: position 15,614 of record JAQTVG010000004.1, on the reverse strand, counting down.
AAAATCCCGGGTTTTAAAATCGGCACAGACTGGCGTTTTCACAGGAAATACCTGGAGAAATGGATTAAGCAGAAATTGACTTATAACCTTCAAAGAAAAGACGTAAAGAAATTATTTACAGATAAAAGTTAAAAAATATGCCCAATAAGCCGAAACGAATAATCTTAATGTATATTTCAGAGATTTCAGGCCACCACAGCGCTACCCTGGCTATTGAAAAAGCTCTTAAAATACTAGAGCCTAATATCCAGGTATTGAATATCAACGCTTTTAATTACACCAACCCTATTACCGAGAAGATTGTCAACCGCCTTTACATGGCTGTAATTAAGAGGACGCCGCAAATCTGGGATTATCTTTATGACAACCCTGCCGTAGTAAAAAAACTGGAAAATATAAAAAAAACCATCCATAAATTTAACTCGCCAAAATTAAAAAATCTTTTTGATAAGTTTAAACCGGATGCAGTTATATGCACGCAGGCGTTTCCCTGCGGAATGGTCGCGGATTTTAAAAAGACCTACAATTCCAAGATACCTCTTGTAGCGGTCCTTACCGATTATATACCCCACTCTTACTGGGTGTATGAAACAATAAATTATTACATCACTCCGTCAGAGGAAGTTACCGAACGCCTGGCAAAAAAAGGAGTGCCGGTAGAAAAAATAAAGTCCCTGGGCATACCCTTTGATCCTAAATTCAACGATAAGGCCTCAAAAAATGAAATTATGCAGAAGTTTAATTTAAATCAGGCTTTTCCCGTACTTTTAATTATGGGGGGAGGCCAGGGGCTGGGCCCCATAAAAACTATCGTTAAATCCCTGGAAAAAGTGCGGAGTGATTTCCATGAAATAATAGTTACCGGCAGCAATAAGAAGCTTTATAAATCTTTAAAAAGAAAGATTAAAGGTTATAAGAAAAATATAGCGCTGTTTGGGTATGCTAATAACATGAATGAGCTGATGAGTATTTCAAGCATTATTATTACCAAGCCCGGAGGCGTAACAACTTCAGAAGCGTTGGCCAAGAAATTGCCGATGATTATAATAAAACCCATACCCGGGCAGGAGCAAAACAATACTGTTTATTTGACCCAAAAAGAAGCCGCGATAAAAGTTGATGAGCCAAAAGATATAAATTTGGTTGTTGAAGATCTGTTAACAAACCGCCATAAATTAGACCACTTATCCGAATCTGCCGGCCGTATAGGTAAACCTAACGCCAGCATGGATATTGCAAAGTTCCTTCTGGATTTATCTTAAAAGGCATGCTTAACTATATCCTCTACAGAATAGGCCAGTTTTTGTCCTTATGCTTACCTTTAAAATTAGCTTATGGCATAGCGCTATTTGTTTCAGACCTGTATTATTTTTTCGCCGTAAAAGACCGTAAGGCAACAAAAGAAAATTTAAAAGCGATATTTCCTGATAAAACAGACAGGGAAATACGCAAGATAAGAATAAGGATATCCAGGAATTTTGCTAAATACCTGGTTGATTTTTTCCGTTTTTCAAAGATAGACACAGAGTATATAAAAAAGAATATCCGGATAGAAAATATCCACTACCTTGACGATGTCCTTTCCAGGGGCAAAGGCGCTATAATAGTTACTGCTCATTTAGGGAACTGGGAACTGGGGGGAGTGGTAATCGCGCTTTCAGGGTATCCATTCTGGGCAGTTGCCTTGCCGCATAAAGATAAAAAGGTAGATGATTTCTTCAGGACCCAGAGGGAGATTAAAGGAGTAAGGGTAATACCCGTAGGGCGGGCTGTCAGGCAATCGCTTGAGATTTTAAGGGCTAATAAAGCCCTGGCTTTGGTTGGGGACAGGGATTTCAGCGAGAAGGGGCTGGTTTTAAATTTTTTTGGCAAACCTACCGTATTTCCCCAAGGGCCGGCAGCGCTGTCATTAAAGACCGGAGCTACGATTATCACCGGATTTATGATGCGCAATCCTGACGACAGTTTTACTTTGAGATTTGAAAAACCGTTAGATTTTGTACCTACGGGCGATAGAGAAAAGGATTCTATTAGCCTGACTGCGGGGTACAAAAATATTTTTGAAGAATATATCAGGAAGTATCCGGATCAATGGTATGTATTCAGAAAGTTCTGGAAAGATAATTAAAAATGAAAATCTGCGTGCTTATACCAACGTTCAATGAATCTAAGACTATCGCCGGTTTGATAAAAAAAATCCGGCAGCAAGGCTTAGAAGCCGTAGTTATTGACGACGGCTCTAAAGATAATACGCCTGAACTTGCCGGGGATAGCGGCGCCGTTGTCTTACGCAACAAAGAAAACCAGGGCAAAGGCGCGTCTTTGGTTAAAGGTTTTGATTACGCGTTAGGCAAGGGCTTTGATGCCGTTATTACCATGGATGGCGATGGCCAGCATTTGCCCGAAGAGATACCTTATTTTATAAGGACTGCGCAGTATTCAGACGGGAGTATTTTTATCGGCAACAGGATGTCTAAAATAAAAAATATGCCTTATTTACGCATCTTTACGAATAAGTTTATGTCATGGCTTATATCTTTCGTGTCAGGCCAGCGTATTCCCGATACGCAATGCGGCTTCAGGCTCATAAAAAAAGAAGTATTGAAAAAAATTAACCTGAGCACCACCAAGTTCGAAACAGAATCAGAAATACTCATTAAAGCTTCCCGCCTGGGATTTAAGATTGAGTCTATACCCATAAAAACAATATATGCCGGTGAAAAAAGCCAGATTAACCCTTTAACTGATACCTTAAGGTTTATTAAGTTTATAATCGGGCAATTATGGACTACGAAATCCTGAGGAAGCGGATGGTTGAGGAGCAACTCATACCCCGCGGCATAAATAATCAAAAAGTATTGGATGCCCTATCCAGGATTGAACGGCATAAATTTATACCCGAAAATTTAAAGAAGAGCGCTTACGCTGATTTTCCTTTACCTATAGGAGAAGGCCAGACCATATCTCAACCATACATCGTAGCATTAATGACGCAATACCTTGGCTTGGCCGGAAAAGAGAGGGTTCTGGAGGTCGGTACCGGTTCAGGTTATCAAACAGCTATATTAGCGGAATTAGCGCGGGAAATTTACAGCGTAGAACGGTATGATGCTTTAGCAAATAAAGCAGAAACCGTCCTAAATGAGCTGGGTTACAAAAATATTAAAATAAAGGTTGGGGATGGGAGCCTGGGTTGGCAAGAGGCCGGGCCTTTTGACAGGATTATTATTACCGCGGCTAGCCCAAATGTGCCTGAGCCGTTGATTGAACAACTAACCGATAACGGAAAGCTTATTTTGCCTTTGGGCGGTGGTTTTGGGCAGGTTTTAACTTTAATTGAGAAAAAAGGCGATAAAATAAAAACCACGGATATTTGCGGGTGCGTATTTGTGCCCTTAGTGGGAAAATACGGGGTGCCAAATTGATACAGGTATATACAGGTGATGGCAAAGGTAAGACTACCGCAGCATTCGGCCTGGCGTTAAGGGCAACAGGCGCCGGCTTAAGGGTATATATTTGCCAATTTTTAAAAGGTAAATATTGCTCTGAATTGATGGCTTTTAAAAAAATAAAAAATATAAAAGTGGAGCAATTCGGCGCGGGATGCTTTGTGCGTAAAGCACCTGCTAAAAAAGATATGGATTCAGCCGAACGCGGCATAAAGGCGGCAAAGAAGGCAGTCTGCGGGAGGCTTTATGATATTGTAATATTAGATGAAATTAATGTGGCTTTAAAGCTTGGCCTGGTAAAATTAGACGATGTAATTTTTCTTATTAAAAATACTTCAAAAAAAACCGAACTCGTCCTCACCGGGCGCGGTGCCCACCCAAAAATCATAGAATTAGCTGACTTGGTAAGCCAGATAAAAGACATAAAACATTATTATAATAAAGGCGTAAAGGGCAGGCGTGGAATTGAGTATTAAAAACGGTTTTACCCTCATTGAATTAATCATAGTAATCATTATTGTGGGAATACTTGCCACCGTCGGCCTTAATCAATACACCGCTATAATTGAAAGGGGCCGTGCCGGAGAGGCGAGGACGAATTTAGCAGTTATGCGTAAGCTGGCTAATGAGTATTATTTAAAAAACGGGACATTGACCGGCATGACCAACGCGGATGTCGGCATGGGGTCAAGCCAAGGAAGCATCCCCAGTTCTTGTGTTACGAGCAGCTACTTTTATTACTATATAGTTGATTACTATGCTGCGTCAGGCTATGTGGGGATGCGGGGCAGAAGATGCGAGTCTGGAGGTAAGCCGCCTAACGCCGTTGCTGACAGCGGATATTTGATACAGGCAGACTATTATCCTGGTACAGGATCGGTTTCCTGGGGTTGTGTACGTATTATCGGAGGCGCGTGGGATGGTGCTTGTCCATATTGATTCCAATAAGGCTTTTACGCTTTTAGAACTGATTATAGTAATTATTATCATTGGTATCCTTGCGGTTTTAGGTCTTGCCCAATATACAAAGCAGATAGAAAATACGCGTAGCGCCGAAGCCAGGAGTATCCTTGGTTCTTTTATCAAACCTACGCAGGAATATTATTTAAAAAATGGCGATGCGTCTACAATAGGTGCTTCTGACCTTAATATAGGTTCAGGCAGTAGTAATATTCCTAACGCCTGCAGGAATACCCACTATTTCTATTATGCAATTAACTGTAGCGCGCCTTCTTGTACGACATACGGTGTTGGTATAGCCGCATATAGATGTACTTCTGGTGGAAAAGAACCTCAAGGGTCTTCTCCGCGTTATGCGTTCCGGTGGTTGGTTGATCCTATCACGGGAGTAACACAACAGTGTACGGACGGTACGGTTTCCTGGCATACTTCTAATGGTTATGATTGCATCCATTAAAAAGATTTGCTTGACATATATCCCGGCTTAAGGTATTGTAAATATTGACAATCAGGAACATATAGGTTAAGGGAAGGCTGTGAGAGTCAGCCGCGGTCCCGCCGCTGTAAGGGCAATCTAAACCTGCGTAAGTCCACTGGCAAGAAATTGCCGGGAAGGAGCAGGTTAAGTAAAATGTAAGGCCCGAGCCAGAAGACCTGCCTGTATAAAAGCTTCACCTCGCGGATAAGGGCCATAGTATAAAGAAAGGGTGCAACCCCGAAGAGTAGCAAGTAGCGCTACGTTCGGGGTTTTTTGCTTATATGAAGATAATATTGATTATTGCTTCTTTAATTTTAGGGACAGTCCCCTTAGGGCTCACTGAAATAGCTACGGCGGGGACAGCCCCTATTAAACCAAGATATGTTTCCTTGGCTCCTTCGACTACCGAGATTCTTTTCGCTTTAGGCCTGGATGAAGAAATCGTAGGCGTGAGTACTTTTTGCGATTGGCCTCCGGAAGCTAAAAATAAGGAAAAAATCGGAAGCTTTAGCCAGGTTAATATTGAAAAAGTCCTTTCTTTAAAGCCCGATTATATTTTCTGCACCGGCCTTGAGCAGGCAGGGATAGTAAGGGAGTTAAAGCGGCTAAAGCTGAATATTTATGTCGCTGACCCGACCGATATAAAGGAGCTTTTTACTACTATTAAAGAGATAGGCCAGATTACCGGTAAAGTTAAAGAAGCGCAAATTCTGGTTAATCAAATGGAGAGCGGCATTGAAGAAGTAAAATCAAAGGTCAAATTAATACCTGAAAACAAAAGACAAAAAGTTTTTATTGAAATCTGGTATGACCCGTTGACCACGGCAGGCAAGGGTTCTTATGTTGATGAGGTGATTACCCTGGCAGGGGGTATAAATATTGCTTCCGATACCAGAAGGGCATACAGTATTTTTAGCGCGGAAGAAGTAATCAACCGTAACCCCGACTGTATAATCCTGGCTTATATGGACCAGAAGAAGCCGAAAGAATTGGTGGGCGGGCGTTTCGGGTGGAGCCGGATTAACGCAGTCAAAAATAACCGCTTATATAATGATATTGACCCTGCTTTATTATTAAGGCCCGGGCCGCGCGTAGTCCAGGGGGCCAGGGAAATTTATAAAAGGCTGTATCTTTAAAATGAACAGGCATTTAAAAAGAAAAATATTCATCTTGTTTATAATCCTGGCTATGGCTGTTTTATTAGGCATATTTAAGGGGTCAGTTAATATTTCTTTTGATAAGTTATTTCTAAAAGAAAACCAGCCCATCTTATATTTACGGATTTTTCGCATATTAACCGCGATAATAGCAGGAGGCGGCTTAGCTGTTTCAGGGATAGTCTTACAGTCAATCCTGCGGAATTCCCTTGCCGAGCCTTACCTTTTGGGTACTTCAAGCGGCGCAGGATTAGGAGCTGTGATTGCCTTAGTTATCGGCGTATCAAGAATTTACCTTCCTGCCGCGGCATTTATCGGAGCTATGCTTAGCATTATCCTGGTTTATGCCTTAGCCAGGCAAAACAATAAGATACCTGAACAATCGTTAATACTGGCAGGAGTAATTGTTTCTGTCGCGTTATCAGCAATTATTGTATTCCTGGTTTCCATATCAGGCGATGAGGCATTACACGGCCTGACCTGGTGGCTCTGGGGGAGTTTCCAGGTTTATGACTTTAAACTGCTTTTTGCAGTTACTTTGATAGTCGTCTTTGGAGTGCTTGCGGTTTATATTTTTGCGCAGGATTTAAATGCCATAAGCACCGGAGAGGAAGAAGCGGTCCATTTGGGCATAGACGTTGAATCTACGAAGAAAATCCTGCTTTTAATTACTTCTTTAATTACCGCAAGCCTTGTGTGTATTTGCGGGATAATAGGATTTGTGGGCCTTATGATACCTCATATGATGCGGATGATAGTCGGCCCAAATCACAAAATTTTAATTCCGACGAGCGTAATCGCAGCGGCAATATTTATGGTTGCCTGCGACACTATTTCGCGCACCATATTTCCGCCCTTAGAGATACCTATAGGGGTCATAACCGCCATTTTGGGAGCGCCGGTATTTATTATTTTGTTAAAAAGGAAACAAAGGGCCAAATAGGCATGGATACCATATTTAAAATAAACCATATAAGCGCAGGATACCGCAGGCAAGCAATAATTAAGGACATTTCTTTAGAAATAAAGAAGGGTGATTTCATAGGTATCATCGGGCCCAATGGTTCCGGTAAAACTACGCTGCTAAGGTCAATGAGCAGGGTATTACTCCCGTTAAAAGGCAATATTATGCTTGAGGGTAAGGATATCTCCGGGACAAATTTAAAAGAATTCTGCCAAAGGGTAGCTTTTGTGGCTCAGGACACGGCAATTAATTTTCCTTTTTCGGTCCTGGAGGTTGTGCTTATGGGCAGGATCCCGCACCTTAAAAGATTACAAGCAGAGAGCAAAAAAGATATCGCAATAGCTGAAAATGCCCTGATAATGACCGATTCCCTGTATCTTAAAGAGAAGAGCATAGATGAGATGAGCTCCGGGGAGAGGCAGCGCGTTATTATTGCCAAGGCCCTGGCGCAGGAGCCGATTTTGTTATTTTTAGATGAACCCACTTCGCATTTAGATATCGGACACCAGATACAGATATTGGACTTATTAAAAAGGTTAAATCGTAAAAATAATCTTACCATAGTTATGGTTTTGCACGATTTAAACTTAGCCAGTGAATATTGTAACCGCATAGTATTGTTCAATGAAGGCAGGATTTTTAAAGAAGGCCTGCCCCGCGAGGTATTGACTTATCAGAATATAGAAGCAGTCTATAAAACCGTAGTTGTGGTAAACGATAACCCGATTAGTTCTAAACCTTATGTTGTCCTGGTTTCAAAGGAAAAATAAATGGCTACTAAATTATTGTTAATCAGGCATGGCTCAACTGACTGGAATGTTTTGCAGAGATACTGCGGTTTTGTTGATATCGCGTTAAATAAGAGAGGCAGGGCCCAGGCAAGGAGGCTCCATAGAAGATTAAAGGACGAAACTGTGCATAAAGTTTATTCCAGCGACAGGAAACGCGCCATAGAAACGGCAGGAATAATTTTTAAAGGTTACGATATAGAAGAGGTGCCGGATTTGCGGGAAATGCATTTTGGGATTTTTGAGGGGTTGACTTACAAACAGATTATGAAAAAATTTCCCGATACCTATAAGAAATGGATAGATAACCCTTTTGAAACTGTCATCCCTTCCGGAGAAAGCCTTGATATTCTCAGGAAACGCGTAACAAAGGCGCTTAAGAAAATCATTTTAAAGCATCCTGGCCAGACTGTAGCAGTGGTCTGCCACGGTGGAGTCATCAGCACATTCATTAACCATATATTAAAATCAAATGATTTTTGGAAACATATACCGCAGTCAGCCAGCCTTACTATTTTAGAACTAAAGGACAAAAAAATAAAAATTAATCTCCTGAACGACGTTTCGCATTTATCCGGCATCAAGATAGACGCTGTAAAATTTAAGAAGAATTGAGGTATTAAATGGGAAAGATTATATTTATTCTCGGGGGGGCAAGGAGCGGCAAGAGTACCTACGCTTTGGAACTGGCAAAAAAACATAAAAAAGTCGTTTTTATCGCCACATGCCAGGCGCTTGACAAAGAAATGGCCGAACGCATTAAGTTGCATAAGAAAATAAGGCCTCAAGGCTGGCAGACCTTTGAAGAGCCCTATAAGGTAGCTGACCTGTTAGATAAATTCAAGGTTAAATTTCCGGTAGTCTTGATGGATTGCCTTACCTTGCTTGTATCAAACCTTATGCTTAAGGGCCTAAAAGAAGAGACAATCGTAAATGAGGTTAACAACATTTTGGCTGTTCTGAAGAAAATTAATGGTAAAGCTATTATTGTTTCTAACGAAGTCGGCTTAGGCATTGTCCCAAATACGAAGCTTGGAAGGGATTTCAGGGATATTGCCGGCAAGGTAAATCAGCTTGTTGCCGGAAAATCCGATGAAGTATTTTTTATGGTATCGGGCATTCCAACGAAAATAAAAGGATAAAAATATGGATAAGATAAACGAAACTGTCAAGAATATCAGCGCTATTGATAGGCAGCTTATGAGCTTAACACAAGAAAGGCTGGATAACCTCACTAAACCTTTGGGGAGCCTGGGGCATTTAGAAGGACTGGCCAAGCTTGTTACCGGTATAACCGGGAAAGAAAGCCCTGAATTAAAAAATAAGGTCATATTTACGCTTGCGGCTGACCACGGCGTCACAGAAGAGGGTGTCAGCGCTTACCCCAAAGAAGTAACCGCTCAGATGGTCTACAATTTTCTGGCAGGCGGCGCCGGCATAAATGTTTTAGCAAAGCATGTGGGCGCAAGGGTAGTAGTGGCGGATTTAGGAGTAGCCGCGGAATTAAAACCCCACCCGAATTTATTGATTAAAAAGGTGAATTGCGGGACCAGGAATATGGCAAAGGGCCCGGCGATGCCAAGAACCGAAGCGGTGCGGGCCATTGAATCAGGAATTGAAATATTTGAAGAGGAATTTAAAAAAGGCATTGATATTATCGGAACAGGCGAGATGGGTATCGGCAATACAACTGCTGCCAGCGCCATAACCGCTTCTTTTACGAAGAGGCCGGCTGAAGAAGTTACCGGTAAAGGCGCGGGGATTAATGAAAAGGGGCTGGAGAATAAAATCAGGATTGTAAAAAAATCTTTGGAAATTAATAAACCTGATTCGAAAGATGCTGTTGATGTTTTATCTAAAGTAGGTGGTTTTGAAATCGGGGGCCTGGCCGGGGTAATTTTAGCAGCAGCTGCTAGAAAAACGCCTGTAGTGATAGACGGTTTTATTTCAGGCAGCGCCGCATTAATAGCCTGCCATATTGAGCCAAAGGTCAAAGAATACCTTATTGCCGGGCATTGTTCAGTAGAAAGAGGGCATAAAATTATTTTAAGCCACCTTGGCCTTACGCCATTATTGGATTTGAACCTAAGGTTAGGCGAGGGCACAGGAGCTGCCCTGGCTATCGGTATTGTTGAAGCCGCAGTTAAAATATTAACCCAGATGGCTACATTTAAAAGCGCAGGCGTATCGGAAAGAAGCGATAAATGAAAGAATTCCTGTCAGCCGTTCAATTTCTGACCATTGTTCCTGTTAAGATTAAAGATATGGATGAGCGCAAGCTATCCGGATCCATGTCCTATTTTCCGGTAGTCGGATTATTGCTGGGGTTGGCGTTATTCGGGATAAATATCCTGTTTTCTAATTTAGGTTTTAGAGGGTTTCCCGTGAATATTATCCTGGTTATTTCACTGGCAATTCTCACCGGCGGGATACATCTGGATGGCCTGGCTGATACTGCCGATGCCTTCTTGAGCAGAAAGAATAAGGAAGATATGCTTGTAATCATGCGCGATTCTCATATCGGCGTAATGGGAGTCCTTGCGTTAATAAGCGTAATATTATTAAAAATTTCCTTTTTTTCTTCCATAGGCGCGCCTTCAAAAATAACCGCATTATTTTTGATGTGCGTATTAAGCAGGTGGTCTATGGTCTTTACAATATTTTTATTTCCTTACGCGCGCAAAGAAGGCAAAGCAAAAGTTTTTATTCAGGGGATAAATTCTAAAATATTTATTTTAGCCACCATAATCGCGCTGATTTGCGTGTTTCTATTATGGAGCATTGACGGGGTAATAGTTTTTATAATAACAGCGATTGCCAGTTACCTGGCAGGTAAATTTATTAGTAATAAGATTGGCGGGATAACCGGGGATACGTTGGGCGCTTTATGCGAAATAAATGAAACGGTTGTCTTGTTATCTATTGTTATTCTGACGATATAATGGAAGCCAGGGCATTACAAATTTGCGGAACAGGCTCAGGGGTAGGCAAGAGCGTAATTGTCTCTGCCCTCTGCAGGGTTTTTTTACAGGACGGCTATAAGGTTTGCCCTTTTAAGGCGCAAAACATGGCTTTAAATTCTTTTGTTACTAAAGAGGGCGGCGAGATAGGGCGCGCGCAGGCGGTCCAGGCGCAGGCTTGCCGGATAGAACCAACTACAGATATGAACCCGGTTCTAATAAAGCCGTCCAGCGATATCAAAGCGCAAATAATCGTTCAGGGTAAGCCCGTTGGGAATATGAACGCGCAGAATTACGTAAGGTATAAAAGCAAATTATCCGCAACCGTAAAGGAATCTTTTAAAAGGCTCTCTTGTGAATACGAAGTTGCGGTTATAGAAGGGGCCGGCAGCCCTGCGGAAATAAATTTGAAATCGCATGATATTGTTAACATGAAAATGGCTAAATTCGCCAAGGCGCCTGTGATCCTGGTAGGCGACATAGATAAGGGCGGGGTATTTGCGTCGTTTGTCGGGACGCTGGAGTTACTGGATAAAGAAGAACGGAAGATGATAAAAGGATTTATCATCAACAAATTTCGCGGAGATATCGCTCTTTTAAAAGGAGGAATAGATTTTCTGGAAAAGAGGACAGGCGTAAAAGTCCTGGGAGTTATCCCGTATTATAAGGATATATTCATCCCCGAAGAAGATTCCGTCCCCCTGGATTATCCCCTAAGAAATAAACCGCACCTACCCAAGAGGCTTAATATAAATGTAATATACCTTCCGCATATATCTAATTTTACCGACTTTGACCCCTTGGAAAGAGAACCCGATGTAAACTTACGTTATATAAATAAACCCGCGGAGCTGGCTAATCCTGATGTAATAATTATCCCCGGGACAAAGAATACTTTCGCGGACCTTACTTATTTAAGAAAATCAGGATTATCGGACAAAATTATTGCAGTAATTAGAGGCACCCCTAAAATTACCGTAATCGGTATTTGCGGCGGTTTTCAAATACTGGGCAGGAAAATACGCGATGCCGCGGGAATAGAATCAAGACAGAAAGAAATTGACGGCTTGGGGGTTTTGGAAATAGCCACTGATTTTAAAAAAGAGAAGATTCTTTCTCAAGTGAAAGCAGAAGAAATAAAATCCGGATTACGGGTTTATGGTTACGAGATCCGCCATGGCAGGACAAAGAGCCTTAAGGAATATGGGCCTGTCTTCAGGATTATTGAACGCCAGGGGAAAAAGACAGAAAGCTTTGATGGAGCGGCCGTCAGAAAAGGGAATATCTGGGGCACATACATCCATGGGGTATTTGACAGCGATATATTCAGGAGGTATTTTTTAAATAAAATAAGGCGGGATAAAAGGCTGCCGCCATTAACTAAAACAACGGCTTTTAATGTGGATGAAGAAATTGATAAGCTTGCAAAATTGGTAAGAGAGAATACCAATATGAAACTGCTGCGTAAGATTTTAAAGGGGGGATAATGAGGGTAGCCGCTTTATGGAGTGCAGGTAAAGATAGCTGTCTTGCGTGTTACAAAGCTAAATTAAACGGGCATAAAATAAGTTCCCTTTTGAATTTCACAAGCCCCGACGGGAAATACTCAGTATCTCATGGTTTATCAGCTAAAATTATCCGCAAGCAGGCGGAAATGACGGGGATTAATTTTTTACAAAAAGCGATGTCCGGCAAAGACTATGAAAAGGACTTCATAGCCTTGATTTTAAAACTAAAGAAAAACGAGGGCATAGAAGGAATTGTATTTGGCGATATTTATCTAAAGGAACACAAAGATTGGATAGATAAGGTTTGTAAGAAAATAAAAGTAAGGCCGGTTATGCCTTTATGGGGTAAAGGCACGGAAGAATTGGCAAATGAAATTATCAAAAAAGGGTTTAAAGCGATAATAGTATCTACCAGGAAAGAGCTCCTGGGAAAGGAGTGGCTTGGCCGCGAAGTAAATTCCGGCCTTATAAAAGAGTTCAAGAAAATGGGGAATATTGACTTATGCGGAGAAAAAGGTGAATTCCATACCTTTGTTTACGACGGCCCCATTTTTAAAAATCCGGTCAGGTTTATCACCGGGAAAAAGGCATTAAAAGATAATCATTGGTTTTTAACAGTAAATCCGGATAGGCAGAGGAAATAAAGGTGTAATTCCTTTTGCTGCCCTGCAACGGTATTTATTAGCATATAGCATATATATGCTAATTTAGCCCGGTCTATTGCTTGTCCTGGAAAGTATTCTCATGGGAGGAGAAATGAAAATTTCAGTTATGAAACGAATTAATAAACATGCGCTTATTTTCTTAAGCGCTTTTCTTTTTATTTTATCAAATTCCTGCTGGGCAGAAGACGTTGAGTTGGATAAAATCGTGGTTACCCCTTCAAGGATAGAGGAATCTTCAGGAAGCGTCGGCCGCACGGTGGATGTGGTCACTTCAGGAGAAATAGAAAAAAGCGGCGCGCAAAATTTAGCCGACGCCCTAACAACCCTTACTTCAGTTGATATGAGTGATTACGGCGGGCCAGGAGCTGTTAAAAACATCAGGATGCGCGGCTCAACCGCTTCCCAGGTGCTGGTTTCGGTGGATGGAAGGCCGATAAATAATCCCCGCGATGGAACGGTAGATTTAAGCGAAATACCCTTAGATAATATAGCCAGGATTGAGGTTGTGCATGGCCCGGGTTCCGGCCTTTACGGAAGTTCGGCAATGGGGGGTATTGTCAATATTATAACTAAAAACCCTCCGGAAAAAGGCCAGAAAACCGAACTTTACTCCAGTTTTGGGACCGCCAGGACCTATATAGAGCGTATGTCTCATGGAGCAAAAATTTCAAAATTAAGCTACCTTATCAACGGAGAATACCAAAGCTCTGAAGGTTTTCGTCCTAACTCCGCTTTGAGCGCCAAAGACGCTAATCTTAAATTAGGGTATGACCTTAATAGCCAGAATAATATAAAATTAAATTCCGGTTTTTATACTACCAAGCTAGGTACCCCGGGCCCGACATATAATTTTGACCCCGACGACAAACAGAATACACTAAAACGTTTCTTTGATTTTGACTGGAGTTTCAAGCCGGATACCAAAACTGCTTTAGCTGCCAAGGCCTACCAAAATTACGATAGATTGGAATTTATGGAGAATTCTTCAACTTATACCAAAGATACCCATACTACAATAGTAAGGGGCTTTGACCTGCAGTTCAACAAGCAGTTATTAGATGCTTACGGCTTGGTGTGCGGATTTAACTATGTAAACAATATGAATAACAGCACCTCAAGCGCAAAGCATCATTATACCGTCACCGCAGGATACCTGCAAAACCACCTGGATTTGCTTAAGAACCTTAAAGTTAATTTTGGCGCCAGGGTTGATGATTATTCAAACTTTGGCACGCAAATCAGCCCTAACCTTGATTTCCTGTATACCTTTAATAGGAATATAAAATTTCACGGTTTAGTCAGCAGGTCATTCCGCGCGCCTACGTTTAATGATTTGTATTGGCCGGATGAGGGCTGGGCAAAAGGCAACCCTAATTTAAAACCGGAAGAAGGAGTCACCGGGGAATTAGGCATGGAAGCAAATATAAACAAATACCTTACTTCAGGCCTGACTTATTATTATAGCAATTACAGCCAGCTGATACAGTGGTCTGATGACGGAAGCGGGGTATGGCGGCCGGATAATGTCAGTAGCGCGACAATACAGGGGATAGAACTTGAAAATAAAATATATCTTTCCGATAAATTCAATTTGAATCTTAACTACACATTTTTAAGGGCCATAGATAATAAGAGCCATAAATACCTTGTTTACCAGCCGGAGAATAAAATTGATGCCGCCTTAAAATATAATGACCATAACGGCCTGGTATTTGAATTAAAGAGCCAGTTCACGGGCATAAGATATAATGATGCCGCGAACACAACCAAGGTAAAAGGCTTTTTTATTTTTGGTTTAAGCGGATCAAAGAAATTCAAAAATGGTTTAACCTATTTTATGTACATAGACAACCTTTTAAACAGAAAATACCAGGTTCAATTCGGCTACCCCATGCCGGGTTTTTCCATTACTAACGGGATGAAGTTGGACTTTTAAAAAAAATGTGCTAATATAATAACTATGTTTTCCGAGAAAGCGTTTCAAATCGCCTTTGTGGTATCGCTGTGCACGCACGGCGTTATTCTGTCCCAAAATCCCCACTTTAACCTGGGCATCCTGCCCAAGCAAAACAAGAAAACTGTTTTAGAAGTAAGTTATTTAAAGGGCGCCCGGCTGGCAAGGGAATACCCGAAGGTGGCGCTGCCGAAAAATGACCCATATATTGACCTGTCAGCCAAAGTCATAACTACAAAGATGAACCCTGCGCCGTTTATTGATAAGGAGAATATTTTTAAGCCGAATAACCAGGTAGCTGCCCGGTCAAATCTTTTTACTAAACCCGTATTCGGAAAACCCGATATTATCGCCGTAAGAAAGAAAATAAGCCTTCCGCCGGTAGACCTGGAAAAAATCAATAATCCTTCATATATAAGCTATTATCAAATAGTGCGCGAAAAAATTAGGCGCGCAGCTTATCAGAGTTATACCCGTTCCGAAGTAGGGGATGTCTACCTTTCCTTCTTGATATTGGCGCAAGGTTCTTTGAAAACAGTGCGGCTGGTAGAAGAGAAGTCTTCTCCCAGCCCATATTTGAGGGAAATCGCCTTAAGAAGCATCAAAGAAGCTTCGCCTTTCCCGAATTTCCCCAAAGAGCTGGATTATCCCGAGCTTTCTTTTAATGTAGTTATATCATTTGAGATAGAATAAGGCATTCCTGCGCAATAGCCGCTTTAACCTGACTTTCC
>JAQTVG010000099.1 GCA_028706895.1 Candidatus Omnitrophota bacterium | reverse complement strand
TTTAGCAAGTTTAGGGAAGAAATGGTGGGGCAGAAAGATATATTTATTCTTCTTATCATTTGCTTTATTAGTTTTGTTAAAAAATATCGGATTTCCGGTTATAAGTTTAATAGGAAAGCTGCCGGTCTTTGACCAGGTCTGGACGCCGCGCTGGGCAGGTCCGGCATGGAATTTGTCGTTAGCCTTATGCGTTGCATTAGGATTTGAGTCTTTGCTTCTGACGGACAATAAAGAGCCCGGAAAAAGTTCCAAAGCTAGTTGGGCGCTGATGATAGGCGGGCTTTTAATCCTGGCCGCAGGCACGCTCATTAATCAGGAATTGTCGGCCATTCTTAGCAATGCATTCGGATATCCGCGGGAGTATTTCTTAAGCACGGCGATGATTCTCAGGCCGTTTCTTATCGCGATAAGCGCAGTGATGTTATTTATATCGGTTAGGCGCCTTAATTTATCTGCGTTGTTTTTTATCCTTTCCTTGGCTGTAATGTTCTGTGTTGTTCATTTCCGGGCTCAACTGCCGCGCATCGAAGGCCCTTTTGGTTTCAACCTGGGAATAAGGGATGGATTAGTTTTATTTTCAATGTGGCAGGGTATGATGGAATCTGTTCTTTTGGGCTTGGCCGTAATTTTAGTAATTTCTGTTCTTCTGCGGGAGAGGCCCGTTGATAAAAACAGGTTCGCGCTTATCATCCTGGGAATAATAATAATTGAAATGTCGTTCCATGTGACTCTTGGTTATGATGAGAGGGCTCGCTTAGTCAGGCTCCTTTGGCATTTTATTGCGCTAGCGGGGTTGATTTTGTATTCTCTTTTTCTTAAAGACAGGCTAAATAAGATTGAAACAAAAATGTTTTTATGTTTATTTTTTATAGGTATGATTGTGATAGGAAGGGCGGGGAGCCAGTCTTTACCGGAGCGGGGGAAAGACATTTTTCAGAAAACATATATAGATTTGGTTCCCGAAGGTGCCTCAAGGATAATGGGTATTAAAGGGTTTCTCCCTCCCAATGCAGCAGCTGCGCTTGGCGTGCAGGATATAAGGTCAGTAACCAGTTTATCTATTAAACGCTTTCAGCTTTTTCAGGACTATTGCCTTTCAGCCAGCCCCCAAAGTAAATATAAGAGCCTGTGGTTTACCGGAACAATGGACCCGGCTACCGGGAAAAATATATCGGAACACCTGCGCCAAAGGCATGCTTTTTACTCTCTTTCCGGAGTAGGCAATTATTTATCTGCGGATTATGAAAATATACCTTATACTAAGCTGGTTAATGACGCAAAGATTAAGAATTATCAGAATTTAGCGGTTATGCCCAGGGTATTCATGGTCCATAACTGGTTTACGTCCAAAAATACGGAAGAATCCCTGGAGTGGATGTTATCGGCCCGGCCTTCTTTTAATTCGCAGGCTGTTGTTGAGGGAAAAGAAATACCCGCTATCCCTGATATCCAGGGAAAGCCGTCCGCAAAAGCCGAAATTAAAAAATATCAACTCCATTCAGTTACAATAGAGGCCCAGACTAATTATCCTGCGCTGCTTATTTTAACTGATGCTTATCATCCGGACTGGATGGTATCAGTTGATGGAAAGAAGGAGAAAATTTTCCCTGCGGATTTGTGTTTCCGGGGAGTATTTTTAAATCCCGGGAAACACGAAGTGAAATTCTTTTATTTTCCAAGGGCGTTTTATATATGCGCCGCAGTGTCTTTATCCGTCTTTTTAATTCTTTTAATATTGGGTTTAAGAAGCCTTATCTTGAAAAAGCTTAAGAAACAAATTATGTTATAATGTAAAAGAAGGAGGTGGCGAATGGTACGTTTATTAAACCGCTCAAGGAGCCGAAAACGTTACCGCGCAGCCTTCTGCCGTTGTGGCAGGGTGTTGTGGTAACTGACTCCTTCTGGGGAAGGGCCGACTTAGGCAGTTAGCCCAGGCGGCTCTTCCCTGTATTTATTAACCTGTTGCTAAAAAAAGGCCCTATGCGAGATACTAAAATACGAGTCTATCAATTCACAATGTGGAACAAGAAGTTTGCCGTAGATATTGAAAGCGGTAATTTTTTTGAAGTGGATAAAGCGGCATCAGAAGCTATTGTATTGATGCACAGTTATAATGATAAAGAGGTAATGGATAAAATAAGCCGTGGCTACGGGCCTAAATGCGCCAGTACAACTTTAGCGAATTTGTCTAAGTTAAAGAAAAAGGGGATGCTTTTTTCGTCAGGGTATTGCGCGCCTGAATATATTCCGAGAAGAATAACAGACCTTACCTTGAACATTGTGAATGCCTGTAATTTACGCTGCAGGTACTGCTGGAATCAAAACGGCGCCTATGGGAATTCGCCTGGAGCAAATAAAAAAATGAATGAATCAGTCGCGGCCAGGGCAGTGGATTTATTAATTAAAGAATCAAGGCGTGCCGGGGATCTGGTGGTGGACTTTTATGGCGGAGAGCCGCTTTTAAACTTTGAGCTCATCAAAAATACCGTTGAATACTGCCAAAGAATTCAAAAAAGAAAGAAAATAAATTTCCACTTTCTTTTAGCTACTAACGGCACCCTGCTTGATAAAGAGAAAGGCGAATTTTTAATTGGAAACGGAGTAGACGTCGCGGTGAGCCTGGATGGCTCCCGCGCGATCCAGGATACCCAGCGGCCGTTTTCTGACGGCCGGGGTTCCTTTGATGAAATAATGCATAATTTAAATACGCTTAAAAACGATTACCGCCGGCGCCTGGTAGGAAGAGCCACCTTTACTCCTTATTCGGCAAAGATAGTAAAAACTTTCAAGTTTTTACGTAACCTGGGTTTTGACCGCATAGAAGTATGCGAGAGTGAAAAGGCGGGCTATGGATTAGATTCAAATAACCGGTTTTTCTTCTCCGGTTCAAAAGGGCTTAAACGCCTTAAATCCCTCTACTATAATTTGGCTGCGTTTTATGCCGGGGAAGTAATTAATGGGAACCTGAACTACGAGAACACTTATTTTAACCGTTTCTTTAAACAGCTAAGCCGTTTATATCATATCCAGTCAGTTGTGGGAACCTGTTCCGCAGGTTTTAGCCTTATGGCTGCAGATATGGATGGCAGCATTTATCCTTGCACGGCATTTGTGGGGATCCCGCAGTTTAAGATAGGCACTGTAAAAACAGGCGTAGACGATAAAAAGCTCAAGGCATTTTTAAACATCAGGATTTCCTCAAGCGACACCTGCGAAACTTGCTGGGCAAGGAGGCTGTGCAGGGGTTGCGGCTCTTGTTACAATTTGAATTATTTTACAAATAATAATTTAGGCAGGCCTGACCCGTATTACTGCGAATTGTTTCGCCATAAAACAAAACTTATGATTGCGATGCTTGCCAGGATAAGCGAAAAGGACCCTGCGCTTTTAGACAAGGTATTTATCCCGGAGTATTATGCAAGGCGCGGCAGAAAAAATGATAAATAGATTAAAGGTTTATTTAGAGCTTGTCCGCCCTTTTACGTTGATTGCCCCTATGGTGGGATTATTGTCCGGAGCCATGATTGCTTCGGGGGGCGCGTTAAATATTTATAGTCTTATCGGCGTATTATCGGCAGCGATACTTAACGCGGCCTCAAACGTGAATAACCAATACTTTGATTTAGAGATTGATAAAATAAATAAGCCTTTTAGGCCGTTACCCTCCGCAAGAATATCCAAAAAAAACACAATTATTTTCGCATTCTTACTTTACTTTGTTGCGTTGGTTTTGTCCTGGGTGATAAATTTACAGTTCTTTTTAATTGTCTTAGTAACTGCGGCCCTCACTTTTTTTTATTCTGCGCCCCCGCTTAGGATTAAACAATATCCTTTCCTCAGTAATATTTGTATAGCCCTGCCGAGGGGGATGCTTTTGATTGTCGCCGGATGGAGCATAATTAAGCCGGTATTTCATATTGAGCCCTGGTTCATCGGTCTAATTTTTGCCCTGTATCTTTTTGGAGCAGCAACAACAAAAGATTTTAGCGATATAGAGGGAGACAAAAGGTTCGGGGTAAAAACATTGCCGGTTTTATATGGCCCGGTAATGGCAGCGAAAATGATTTCCCCTTTTCTTTACGCTCCTTTTTTACTTATTCCTATCGGGGTTATCTTCGGCATAATCAGGGTACAGGCCCTGCCGTTAACGCTACTGGCGATTTGGGGGGTATACACAGCTAAATTAATTACCAAAAAACCGCAAGGGCTGACTTTAGAAAAAAACCACATTTCCTGGAAGCATATGTATTTTATGCTTATCGTCGGCCAGCTTGGTTTTGCCGCCAGCTATTTTATCAAAAAATGAAAATAAATCCCGGGTTATTAAAACTGGACCTTTTCTGTAAAGGCATAAAGATAGATAAGAGTTGTGATTTATATAATGACAGCCGTCCCATCTTGCGTACGCGGGGAGGCCTGGGCAGCGGTTTGGAGCTGGTTTTGCCGGAGGGCCTGTACATAAATGTTCCCGTAGAAGAGCATTTTGTAGAAAAAACGCCGTATATTTTGTTAAAAACAAACGATGGTTATTTTATTAAGAAAAATAATGATGCTATCTGCAAAGTACAATTGCCTCCCAGGCCAGAATTTTATAGCGCCAGGACCTCTACCGGCAAACTTATGTCCCGTATAGCAGTAATGCAAGGGACATATTTAGCGGTATATCCGTCCAGGATATGTGAATTTTGGCAGATGTCTCCAAAGATGAATTGTAAATTTTGTTCGGTAGGGTTGAATGTGGGCAATACAGAAGAGCACGAAAAGAGCGTTAAAGAGGTCTTAGAGACGGTTAAGGCTGCCCGGAGTGAATTAAAGATCAGCTTTGTTCATTTTAATACCGGATATCTTTATGGCCAAGAGCTGGATGTATTAGGGCCTTATATAAGAGCCGTTAAGAAAGAAACAGGGCTTTTGGTCGGTGTCCAGTGCCCGCCTAATCCCGATTTATCTAAATATAATCATCTAAAAAGGATAGGCACAGACCATGTTTCTTTT
>JAQTVG010000098.1 GCA_028706895.1 Candidatus Omnitrophota bacterium | reverse complement strand
CCAAATAAGCAAAGCCATAACCTCGGATTTATACCTGGAAGATATCCTGCGCCTGATAGTTACAGTTACGGCAGAGGCAATGGGTTCAAATATCTGTTCTTTGATGCTGATTGACGAAAAGTCTAAAACCTTAGTTGTGCGGGCAACACAGAGTATTAGTGAAGCATATAACAAGAAGGCGCCTTTAAAAATCGGAGAAGGGATTGCCGGAAAGGTAGCCAAAGAAAATAAAGCCATTGTGGTGAAGGACGTGACTAAAGAGAAAGAATATAAGCATAAAGATATCGCCAGGAAAGAAGGCTTGAGCTCATTATTATGCGTGCCTATGGCGGTTAAAAACAGGGTTATTGGGGTGATTAACTGCTATACATCTGTGCCCCATGAATTCAGCGATACGGAAATAGATATTCTTACCACTATTGCTAACCAGGCGGCGGTGGCGATTGAAAACACGGAATTAATAGTAAAGAGCAAGGTCATCCAGGAAGAATTAGAGAACCGTAAAAGAGTAGAACGCGCCAAAGGCATACTGATGCGCGATGAAGGCCTTACTGAAGAGCAGGCTTATTTAAAGCTGCGTAAATACAGTATGGATAACCGTAAGACAATGCGCGAAGTTGCGGAAGCAATTATTTTGGCAGCGGATATGAGGCATTTAACCGGGGCTAAGTAGCCCAATAGCTCATCAGGCGGGACGTTCCCGTATTAATCCAGGTGGATTAAAGCAAAAAAAGGTGAGCAAAGTAAAGAAGGAGGGTATGGGAATGAATTTAGGAAGGCCTAATGCAAATGATGCGGTGGGGACGTTTAACCGTTCCAAAAATGTAGTTCCAGGTTCCGGGATATGTTCTCGTTGCGTGGACGGATGTAAAGGCAACTGTGATATTTTTAAAGCTACTTTTCGCGGGCGTGAAGTGATCTACCCGGGCCCTTTCGGCGAGATTACTGCCGGGGCTGATAAAAATTACCCGGTGGATTATTCACATTTAAATATCCAAGGGTATGCGCTGGGAGCCAAAGGGCTTGCGCGCGATGCTGAAGGTAATCCCGATAATACTAAATTTCCGGATGTAAATACTGAAGTTGAATACGGCTGGGATAAAAAGGTTAAAATGAAGGTGCCTGTTTTTACAGGTGCCCTGGGTTCAACAGAGATTGCCAGAAAAAATTGGGAGCATTTCGCGATAGGAGCGGCTATCTCAGGAGTAACACTGGTATGCGGAGAGAACGTTTGCGGTATAGACCCGGGATTGGAACTTGACAGTAAGGGAAAAATCAAGAATTCTCCCGAAATGGACCGGCGTATTGAGGTTTACAAAAGGTTCCATAACGGTTATGGCGAAATACTCGTGCAGATGAACGTGGAAGATACGCGCCTGGGAGTCGCCGAATATGTACGTAAAAAGCATAACCTGGAGACTATAGAATTAAAGTGGGGCCAGGGCGCCAAATGTATCGGAGGAGAAATAAAGGTAAAGACCCTGGAAAGAGCCCTGGAATTACAGAAACGCGGCTATATCGTTACTCCTGATCCTTCAGTTGAAGCAAACCAGAAGGCATTTAAAGATGGGGCAATCAAGGAATTTGAAAGGCATTCGCGCTTAGGGTTTGTTTCCGAAGAATCTTTTCTTGCCGAGATTAAGCGTTTAAGGGATTTAGGTTTTAAGCGCATCACTCTAAAAACCGGCGCTTATTCTATGCGGGAACTCGCTATGGCGCTTAAATATTCGTCGCTTGCAAAAATTGATTTATTGACCATAGATGGCGCTCCGGGAGGAACAGGCATGAGCCCCTGGAGGATGATGGAAGAATGGGGGATACCTACTTTTTATCTTCAGGCGCTTACTTATGAATTCTGCCAGAAGCTATCTGAAAAAGGTATGCGCCTTCCGGATATTGCTATTGCCGGCGGGTTCTCCAGTGAAGACCATATTTTCAAAGTTATTGCTATGGGTGCGCCTTACGTAAAAGCGGTTTGCATGGGAAGAGCGCTGATGATTCCCGGTATGGTAGGGAAGAATATCGGCAACTGGCTTAAAGAAAAGGATCTTCCTGTTACTGTCTCGGCATACGGCACTACAGAGAAAGAGATCTTTGTCTGTTATGAGGAATTAGCTGAAAGATACGGTAAGGATATGAAGGATATTCCTCTTGGTGCGGTGGGCATATATTCTTTTGCCCAGAAGATCAGGGTGGGTCTGCAGCAGTTGATGGCTGGAAGCAGGAATTTCCGCGTGGCATCAATATCCCGCAGAGACCTGATGTCATTGACCGAAGAGGCAGCCCAGGTTTCTGGTATCCCTTATGTGATGGATGCATATCGTCAGGAAGCAGAGGAGATACTTAACGGCGGCAAGAGCCGTAATTCAAATCACCGCAGGCTAAAGGTGGCGGTAGGGAGGTAGCTATGAACCGCAAGGGATTATGCAGCACCTGCGCAGAAATAAAAACCTGCATTTTCACTAAAGAACCTCCGGTATGGCAGTGCGAAGAATTTTCCGGCGGCAATAATCATTCGGCATTAAGGCAGGGTAATGTAAAGAGGGTTATTCGCGAAGAAGTAACCGAAAGCGAATAGAAAAAAAGAAGCATAAAGTGATCAAAAGGACTAAGGCGTCCAAGAGTTCCACTGGCGGAGTTTGGGCGCCTTAGTTATTATAGAGGTTAATATGTGTTTTGAAGAGATAATCAAAAGAATATCGCCGAAATTAAAGGGTATAGTATACCGGTTAAAGAGCTATTTTCCCTTCTTTAGCATGGATGATTTATACCAGGAGGCAATGTCGCACCTCTGGGTAGATTATAAAGAAGGTAAGCTGTCGGATAAAACCGATAGCTACATTCTGCAGGGATGCTACTTCTATCTTAAGAATTACATACGCAAAAATAAATCCCGTGTTCTTTTGATAAGTTTAGACGGCATTATCTACGATGAAAAGGGAGAAGAACATGCTATGAATAACATTCTTTCTTTAGAAGACCCGCATTCAGCTTTAGACGACATACACGCTAATTTTCTCTTGGAGCAGATCAATAATAACGGCCTGACCAAAAGAGAGAAAGAAGTTTTTCATCTGGTTTTAGAGGGTCTGACTACCCGCGAAATCGGCCGTAGGCTCGGCGTCTCCCATGTAAGGATAGTAAAACTGCAGAAAAGGATCAGGGAAAAATGCAGAGAACACCTGGATATGTGTTAGGGGGGTTACCAAAGGCGGGGTCTTTTTACTTGTAGTATTGTTACGTGCATTGATGCATAAATAGACAAGGGCGTTCCGATAGAGGAACGCCGTTTTAGTTATAGGGGGCACCCGACCTTAAAGGATAGGTCAGTACGCCCCTTCTGGGCAGACGTAGGCGTCTTTTATTCCAAATGAGGAATTAAAAGGCGCCTTTTTTTATTGGAAAAACAGGCTTAAAACAGAAAGGAGAAAATAAAGATGGCAAGTAGATTTAGCAGGATTTTTAAGGGTGTTGTAGTTAGTAGTGTTCTGGCTGTATTTTTAATGTTTGGTCTTTATATGGGAAAAGAATCCAGCCTTTTCGCTGATGACGGGACAGAGGCCAAGTTGCTCAAGAAAATTGAAGAGTTAGAGAACAGGATTAAATCTTTAGAGGCTAAAAAATCACCAAAAGATACAGGCCCGGTTGTAACTAAAAGCGATGTTGAAGCGATTGTGGATCAAAAAGTGGCGTTAGTAAAAGAGGAAGCAGGTTTTAAGCTTCCCGAAGTCTTGAAGGATATAACTTTAAGCGGGTTCGTGGATGCTTCATACACGTATAGTTTTAATCATCCCGATTCAGGCAAGACTACCGGCAGGGTATTTGATACCGAAGCAAATAGCTTTAACCTGCAGGCTGCAAAGATAGCCCTTGAGAAACTCCCTGCCAAGACAGGCGGGGTAGGTTTTAGGGTTGATCTTTTGATCGGCGATGACGCGAAAGTAATCAAACCTTACGGGTGGAATACGGATGACGTTAATTTAGAGCAGGCCTATTTAGATATATTGATGCCTGTCGGTAAAGGATTGGACGTTAAAGCCGGTAAATTTGTTACTTTGGCTGGAGCAGAAGTCATTGAATCAAAAGACAACTGGAATTTTTCGCGTTCATTGCTTTTTGGCTATGCTATACCATTTACCCATACGGGTTTACGCGCCAGCTATCCTATCCTTGATAACTTAACCGCATACTTTGGAGTGAATAACGGTTGGGATGATATAAAGGATAATAATAAAGGTAAAACCATTGAGTCTGCTTTGGCATGGAGCCCCAAAGACTGGCTTTCGTTTAACCTGGCAGGTTATTACGGCCCTGAAGAATCAGGGAATAACCATTCAAACCGGGCTTTGGTTGATTTTATCGCCACCTATAAGCCTTTTGAAAAATTAACGTTTAAGATAAATACCGATTATGCCCAGGAGCAGGATCTTGTCGCTGATGGTAAAGCCGCGACCTGGTCAGGCGTAGCCGGATATGTGCGTTACGATTTCAATGATAAATGGAGTCTTTCTAACCGCACAGAGTTTTTCAGCGATCCAAATGGGGTGCGCCTTACCAGCGGGACTCCCGCGGATTATTGGGAGAATACGTCAACATTGGAATTAAGGCCGTATAAGAACCTTATCACTCGCCTGGAATACCGTTATGATATGTCTTCACAGGATATTTATACAATAGGTTCAAAAGCAACAGACCATCAAAGCACCATTGGCGTAGAAGCAATTTATGCGTTTTAAGAAAATTTTATAAAAGGAGGCGGTTTAAATGGAGATGAAAGTAGCATTAGATACAATGTGGGTTTTGATTACCGCGTTTCTGGTGTTTTTTATGAATCTCGGCTTTGCAATGGTAGAGGCGGGGTTCGCGCGCATGAAAAATTGCGTGAATATTTTATCCAAGAACTTTGTTGTTTTTGCCGTTTCATCCCTCGGGTTCCTGTTTCTTGGCTGGGGGTTTATGTTTGGCGATGGGACTCCTCTTATCGGGCTTAAGGGGCTATT
>JAQTVG010000097.1 GCA_028706895.1 Candidatus Omnitrophota bacterium | reverse complement strand
CCTTAAAATAGCAGCAGATGGATACCAGTTTGTTACCAACACTGAAAACGTAAGCTGTGTCGGGGCATATTGCCACCTGGACAAATATATACCGCCTTTTACCAAGATCGCGGTCAAATTAGTCCTGCCTGTTAAGACAGGCGGCAAGATAAAAGATGTGAATGTTGAATGTAGCGGCGTGGTGGTAAGGACCGACGACGAAAAGAAGGGTGGTTTCAATATCGCCCTCTTTTTTAACGAGATTAAAGAGAACCAGCGTACAAAAATAGCCCAGTATATCAATCAATTCTTGCCTAAAAGTTCGTAGCTGATCACTCCCGATAAAAACCGTGGGTAAAATAAGGGCATACCATCCGGTAAAACTAATCATCGGTTTTATATTTAAAGATGCAGAAGCGCTCAACAAGGCCGAAGGTGCTTTAAAAAGGCGCTTCGGCAGGACAGACTACGAAAGCCAAGTCCTCAATTTCACGCAAACCGATTATTACGAATCCGAATTTGGCGCCAACCTCAAGCGTAAATTTATCAGCTTCACAAAATTAATCCATCCAAAATACCTGCCTCAAATAAAAATAATCACTAACAAGCTTGAAGAAAAACTGTCAGGAGAAAACGGTAAGCGTTTGATTAACATTGACCCCGGGTATCTTGATATGGCAAAGCTCGTCCTTGCCTCAACCAAAGACTACAACCATAGAATTTTTCTTGATAAAGGGATATGCGCCGAAATAACCCTTTCCTATAAGGGCAAAAGCTTTGCTCCCTGGGAATGGACTTACAGGGATTACAAGACCGCTGAATATATCGCGATCTTTAACCACATAAGGCAAATTTACTCTACTCAGGTTGAAAAATGACGATTAATTATGAAAAATTACAAGCCGTCTCTAACCAGGCATTTAAAATGCTTGAGTCCTGCTGTATCTGCCCGAGAAAATGCAGGGTAAACCGTTTAAATGATGAAAAGGGGTTTTGCCAGACAGGGCTAAGGCCAAGGGTGTGCAATTTTATGCCTCATCACGGGGAAGAACCTGCCATATCAGGCACGCGCGGTTCAGGGACAATATTTTTTTCAGGCTGCAATATGTCCTGCGTTTATTGTCAAAATTATGAGTTCAGCCAGTTAGGTAATGGCAGAGAGGTAGAATTTGAAGAGCTGGCGAATTTTATGCTGGAATTACAAACAGCAGGCTGCCACAACATAAACCTGGTTACGCCCACCCATGTTATGCCGCAAATACTCAAAAGCCTGGAACTGGCAATACCTAAAGGCCTGAACATCCCAATTGTCTATAATACCGGCGGATATGAATTACCGCAAATAATAAAAATGCTCGAAGGTATAATAGATATATACCTTGTGGATATGCGTTATGGAGATAATGATATGGCGTTTAAATATTCTTCGGCACTGGATTATCCGGAATTAAACCAAGCCGCATTAAAGGAAATGCACCGGCAGGTAGGGATAGCTGAAATTGACAGCGAAGGAATAATTAAAAAAGGAGTAATCATAAGGCACCTTGTATTGCCGAACAATATATCCGGAACTGACAGCATAATGAAATTTATCGCAAACCAGCTATCAAAAGACATGTATATCAGTTTAATGAGCCAGTATTTACCCTGTTATAAGGCAAGCCAGTTTAAAGAAATTGCGCGGCGCATTACTTACCAGGAATACGAAAACGCTAAGGCCGCTATGGAAAAATACGGTTTATCTAACGGCTGGACACAGGACGGCCATGGGCTTGAAAGGTTTGCCGGAATAAATATTAAACCGATATCAAAAGATGATAACTCCCAATAATTTAAGCGAACTCTTATCCATAAGCGCTAAAAAACATCCGCATAGGATAGCTATTGTTTTTGGGCAGAAAAAAATAAGTTATGAAACTCTTAATAACCTGACAAGCAGCCTTGCCGCAGGCCTTGTTGATTTAGGTATTAAGCCGCAGGACAAAGTGGCTTTATTCCTGGATAACTGCCCTGAATTTGTAATAAGTTACTATTCCATACTTAAAGCTGCAGCCGTAGTTGTGCCGATTAACTATATGTTTAAAGCCGAGGAGGCAAAATTCATCTTAGAGGATAGCCGGGCGCTATGCTTAGTAACTTCACGCCCATACCTGGATATGGCTGAAGAATTAAGGTTAAGAGTGGATTGCTTAAAACACATCATAACAACTACAGATTTCCATAAAATCAAGAAAGACAAACACCACATACCGCATACGCATAAAATACACCCTGAGGATTTAGCTGTTATCTTGTATACTTCAGGGACAACCGGCCATCCTAAAGGCGCTATGCTTACGCATAAAAACCTGATTTCTAACGCGGCTGATTCCATACAGGCAATAACAGCAACGCGTAAAGATTCCTACATTTGTATATTGCCTTTATTCCATTCGTTCTCCGCGACGGTATGTATGAACATGCCTTTACTTGCCGGCGCGAAAATAGTAATTATGAAATCAATACGGCCGTTCCGGCGCGTTATCCGCTCTATAAGAAAACATAAGGTGAGTGTATTTGTGGGAGTGCCTTCAATATTCAACATACTTAAAGATATAAAATTACCCAGGGTATTCCACACTCCCTTGATCAAATTATTCAATCCTGTGCGGGTATGCATATCAGGAGCCGCTGCCTTGCCGACGGAAACATTTAAAGGCTTTGAGAGAAAATTCCGTATACCGTTGTTAGAAGGTTACGGCCTGACCGAGGCTTCTCCGGTAGTGACCCTAAACCCATTAAGAGGCATAAAGAAAGCTGGTTCCATAGGCATAGCGCTTTCAAAAAATATAGATTTAAAGATAGTTGATAATGAAAATAGGCAGCTTGGACATGAGCAAATAGGAGAACTCCTGGTAAAAGGGCCCAATATAATGAAGGGGTATTACGGGCATAAAGAAGCTACACAAGAGACTTTAAAAGACGGGTGGCTCTATACCGGCGATATGGCAAAAATGGATGGCGACGGCTATATTTATATCGTAGGCAGAAAAAAAGAAATGGTCAATGTCAGGGGGCTAAATGTATATCCGCGGGAGATAGAAGAGGTACTTTATCAAAACCCCAAGATAAAAGAAGCCGCAGTCATAGGCATACCCGATGTTCACAAGGGAGAAGTCCCAATAGGATTTGTAGTCTTAAAAGATGGTGAAAATGCCACTACGCACGAAATCCTACAGTATTTAAAAGAAAGAATAGCGGCATACAAAATACCAAAGTATATAGAATTAAGGGAGTTTCTTCCCAAAAACACAACAGGAAAAATACTAAAACGCGTGCTGCAGGATGAAAAAAAGAATAAAGAATAGCATATTAAGGTTCCTGAAACTAATCTATTTAAAATTATTCAGGATTAATGACACGCCCCAAAAAATCGCTTTAGGCGCGGGATTGGGCGTTTGCCTGGGGATTTTACCGGGCACTGGGCCTATTGCCGCAATATTTATGGCTTTTATCCTGCGGGTAAACCGCGCAGCCGCCTTACTGGGAAGCCTTCTTACTAATACCTGGTTAAGCTTCGTAACATTTGTCTTGTCAATTAAAATAGGCTCAAGTATAATGGGAATAAGCTGGCAGGACGTTTACAGCGCTTGGCTGCAAATCATTAAAAATTTTAAGGTTACGACGCTATTTAAAACAGCTACAATTGAAATTCTTCTACCTTTAATCATAGGATATTTTATAGTTTCTGTTTTTCTCGGCATAATCGCTTATTTAACCACTTTGATAATAATTACCAAGGTCAGGCGTTCTAAAAAACTAAAACATGTTTAAAATAAAAACTTTATACTTAGCAATTTTACTCTCTTTTCTTTTGGTGGCAGCGTTCTGCCTGCTATTGGCTAAAAAGACCATCGGTAAAACCATTGAAGAAACAAAACCGGCGCAGCTTAATTTTATAGGCGAAAAAATAACCTATGACGTAAAATTAGGCAAGTTGTATTTAGGCAAGGCACAATTTAACAACCTTCCTAATGAACAATTAAATGGCAAGGTGTTAAACGTCATGACATTAGAGACCAAAGTAACCCAATTTACGGATACGGAGAAAATTTACAGCGATACAGAAACTTTTCTGCCGGTCAGAGTTGAGAGGGATATTTTAAAGGTGCTTCTGCGTGAAAAAATAACCGAGGACTACAACCAAAATAAATTTGCCGTTACTATCACCAAGAATATCGGTTCAAAAAGCCAGGAAACACTCGTAATTGAAAAAGACAGCCCCATCCACAATGCCGTGCTTCTGCCGTATTCTGTCAGGCGCATACCCGACCTTGAAATAGGCAAAATCATCGTCGCCAACCTGCCCTTGCGCAAATTAGAATTAAAGCTGGTTTCTATTGAAGAAATAAAAGTCCCTGCGGGGACTTTTAAAGCGTATCACTTCGTCAGCACTCCCAAGCGAATAGAAATCTGGATAAGCGCCGACGAACGCCGCATCCCCCTTAAAATACAAAGCAGCGAACTCTTTGGTTATTCTTTGGTAATGAGCGAATACGCTTTTGACCATAAAATATAAATACCACAAGGCAAATACCCAGCCATAAAGGAGCAAAAATGTCAATAGAACAGCAGATCTTATTAAAGGTCCCGAC
This sequence comes from Candidatus Omnitrophota bacterium, assembly GCA_028706895.1. Lineage (GTDB taxonomy): Bacteria > Omnitrophota > Gorgyraeia > Gygaellales > Profunditerraquicolaceae > UBA1562. The sequence goes on along the minus strand of JAQTVG010000097.1, from coordinate 433 downwards.
GCTTATACTAGGAATAATTATTGTTGGTGGTAGTATAGCGTTATCTATTATAGGCCTCTTGATTGTGCGCAAGTTTATTCCACATCATAAACTAAAGCTCCACCATGATGTGGCAGACCCTATCCTTGGGGCAATGTCAGTAGTGTATGCGGTGCTCCTGGCGTTTATTGTGGTAATAGTATGGCAAAATTTTGACAAGGCAAATTCTGCCGTGCAACTGGAAGCAAATTACCTGGCAGATATTTACAGGGACGCCGAAGGCCTTTCACCTGACTTCAGGGTAAAAGTGGGCAATTTATTGCGCGAATATAGAGAAGCGGTAATTAAATATGAGTGGCCGGCGCTGCAAAAAGGCCAGATGAGCCCGGAAGTAGAGGAGTCGATGAAAAAAATCTGGGCGCTTTATACAGTTTATGAGCCAAAGAACAAAACA
>JAQTVG010000003.1 GCA_028706895.1 Candidatus Omnitrophota bacterium | reverse complement strand
TTCATTAGAGACCGGCTTTACCCGGGCATTAGAGACAACACCCAACGCTAACAGGATTTGCGTTGGTCTCCGGCTTTCTGCCGGGAAAACGGATGAGGGGGTTTCTCAGGGGGACAGAGATAAACAGAAATTTAGAGCTAACTCCCATAAGGAGCCTCAGTTATCTTTTATCCCGCGATCTCAAGTTACGGGTTTTTTGTTTATAGCTGTGTCTAGAGAGTCTTCTTTTGTCGAATATGACTGTCCGATTTGCGAGAAGGCTAGAGTTCAATTTTAAATAATCCTCGATTATGCTTGACAAGAACACAAATTTCTTTAGAATAGATACATAAGCACTATAGAACATTTTTCTGGGTTCAGAAATAATTTTTGTTTCTGAAGGTAGTATTGATGGTCGGGCCGCCATCTGCGATAGGCAGAGGCGGCTTTTATTTTTGCGTAACATAAAAATTTGAAAGGAGTCTGCTATGGATTGGCAAAATCCCCCCAGCCCGGATGAAATAATCGATATAGGCAAAAAGAAGTTTTTTAATTATGGTAAGTATATCCCTTGGATAGTATTAGGCCTGATTGTTATTCTGGGATTAAAAGGTGTAATCTATTCAATAGGCCCGGATGAGGTAGGCGTAATTCAAAGATTCGGTAAATATATCGGCTTAAGCTCGCCAGGGCTGCATACTAAAATTCCTTTTGGAATTGATAGAGTAACCCCTATTAAGGTAGAGAAGATTTTTAAGGAAGAGTTTGGGGTCAGAAACACGAACACAGGGTTAAGAACAGGATATTCTTATGGATCAGACCTTGAGGAATCTCTTATGCTTACAGGGGACTTGAACATACTTGATGTGCGTTGGATTGTGCAATTTAAGATAAAAGACCCCATAAAATTGCTTTTTGTCGTGCGTGACCCTCTTAAGGTCATAAGGGACGTTTCTGAGATAGTTATGCGCCGGTTTGTAGGAGATTATACCGTGGATGAGGTATTGACTATTAAAAGAGAAGAAATAGACCATTTAGCTCAAATCGAGATGCAAAAAATTCTGGATGATTACCAGACAGGAGTGCAGGTTATCACAGTAAAGTTATTGGATGTAAATCCTCCTGATAAAGTAAAACCGGCTTTTAACGAAGTAAATGAGGCAAAACAGGAAAAAGAAAAAATGATTAACCAGGCCTGGGAGGCTTATAATAAAACCATACCGAAAGCTAAAGGAGAAGCGGAACGGACTATCCGTGAAGCAGAAGGATATTCTCTTGATAAGATAAATAGGGCCAAAGGCGAGTCAGAAAGATTTTTAGTAACTTTAGGGGAGTATAAAAAAGCTCCGGAGATTACCCGCAAGAGGCTATATCTTGAGACGCTTGCTGAAGTCTTGCCTAAGGTAAAAGAAAAATATATTATTGACCCAAGGCAATCTTCCATATTGCCGTTATTAGATATAGGCAAGAAAGGAGAACTTAAACAATGAAAGAAGGCAAATTAGGGACAATTTTGGGTTTAGTTTTTTTCCTGGCTATAATTGTTGTGTTTGCGTTTGCAAGCGGGGCGTTATTTGTAGTAGATGAAACAAAACAGGTAGTAATTACTCAGTTTGGCAAACCGGTGGGAGAGCCGATAACATCCGCGGGCCTGCATTTTAAGACACCTTTTATTCAACAGGCGCATTATTTTGAGAAGAGGCTTCTGGAATGGGATGGTGATCCGAATCAGATACCCACAAAAGACAAAAAATATATCTGGGTAGATACAATGGCGCGTTGGAAGATAGTGGACGCTTTGAAGTTTTTACAGTCCGTAGGCAATGAGTCGAGCGCTAGCAGCCGTCTAAATGATATTATCAATTCAGCCACCAGGGATGCTGTTACAGGGAATCTTCTGGTTGAGGCGGTAAGGAATTCAAATCGCATATTAGAAAGTAAGGATCTAGGAGCTGATGCTATTGTTAGCGAGGAAGCTTTAGAGCGTATTGGAATAGGCAGGCAAGAGTTGACTCGTTCTATATTAGATAAAGCAAAAGTTCTCGCCCCACAATACGGGATTGAGATTATGGATGTGCGTATAAAGCGCGTAAATTATGTGGAAGAAGTGCGCAATAAGGTGTATGACCGGATGATTGCCGAGAGAAAGCGCGCCGCCGAGAAATATCGCTCAGAAGGATTTGGTAAATCTGCCGAGATCGAAGGCCAGACAGGTAAAGAGCTAAAGTTAATTACTTCAGAAGCCTATCGGCAGGCGCAGTCTATTATCGGAAAAGCCGATGCCGAAGCAATTAATATTTACGCCGGCTCTTATGAGCAGAATCCAGAATTTTACTCGCTCCTTAAGACTTTAGAAACATATAAAGGCACTATTGACGAAAACTCAACACTGATTTTGACTACTGATAGTGATTACTATAAATATCTTAAGGCCCTGGATAAATAAAATTTAAAATCTATTTTAATAAGATCCCTGATTGATTTGACGGTGAGGCTTAAGCAGCTTGAATCCACCGGCGGTCAGGGAATGTTTTAGCATTTTATAGGAGAAAAGTTGTGATGAACTGGAAAGTTTTGGAGCAAGTATTTTTAGGTAATCGTATTTCAGATTACATCATTGCCATATTTACATTAGCTTTGAGCATGCTGTTTGTTAAAGTAGTTATCCGTGTTCTTATAAGGCGCCTTAAGAAACTAGCGGAAAGAACGACTACAAAATTCGATGATTTCATAATAAAAATTCTGGAAAAGATCGGCCTGCCGGCATTATATATTAGTTGTTTTTATGTAAGTGCCAAAACATTAAAATTACCTTCCGGAGCAGGCACCTTAATTAACGCGTTGGAGATGATTATTATCACTTTTTTTTCCGCGCGCATAGTGGTTATGCTTGCCGGTTGGGGCATTAATACATATCTTGTTAAAAAGCAACAAGATCCTACGGTAGTGCGCAGCCTGGATGGAATGTTATGGGCCGTTAAAATTTTGATCTGGGTTTTGGCGGTTGTCATCTTATTGGATAACCTTGGATATAAAGTTTCCACAATAATTGCCGGTTTAGGAATCGGTGGCATTGCGGTGGCTATAGCCGCGCAGGCGCTCTTGAAAGATTTCTTCAGCTATTTTTCTATAGTGTTTGACCACCCTTTCAAAATAGGTGATTTTATAATTATCGGCGATTTTATGGGTACCGTTGAGTACATTGGAATAAAAACCACACGCATACGCAGTTTAGGCGGTGAGCAGGTGATATTTTCCAATACCGATCTTACCGACTCTCGCGTGCGTAATTATAGGCTTATGCAGAAAAGACGTGTTTTATTCCGGTTAGGTGTAACATATCAGACTTCTCTTGGCCAATTAAAAGAGATCCCAAAAATTATTGAGGAAATTATAAAGAATACCAAAGACGCGGCTTTTGACCGCGCCCACTTTTTTAGTTATGGGGATTTTAGTCTTATATTTGAGGTAGTATATTTTGTTTCAAGCTCCGATTATAACAAATATATGGACATCCAGCAGGAGATTAATTTCGCGATTAAAGAAGAGTTTGAAAAACGCGGTGTAGAATTTGCCTATCCTACGCAGACGCTGTTTGTGTCTAAACAATAATCTGATATTCTTGGGGGGGGAAAAAGCATCAGGTAATCGTTACGAATTTGTCACATCAGCCGATACTGGTAATAAATGCCGATAGTTTACCCAAGGATATGTTTTTTAAGAAGCACAAGAGTGTTCTTAAAGGAGTCACCTCTCAAATTTAACAATACCTGTATACAGAGATCCTTTCTATGGCGACCCTTTCCCGGGCGCCTTTAACGGGCTCACCTATTAAATTTCCGATAGTTGTCTTTTGGGAATTCCACGCATTTTTTAAAATCATTGATAAGATCTGGGATTGAGCATATAATACAAATATTGGTAAAAAGGATCAAATCTAAATTCTTAAGAGGAGAAATTTCACTTAGCAGAGAAGGGGCCTAAATGATTGAAGTCAGAAGCGAAGGTATTATACTTGAAAGTTCTCAGAATGAATTTGAGAATCAGGCGGTCTTAAACCCCGCCTGCATCGAAAAAGACGGCATCACGCATATGTTCTACCGGGCTGTCAGAAAAACAGATATGTGTTCTTCAATCGGCTACTGTCAACTGGTGGATAACAAAGTTGTCCTACGTTCCCAGAAGGCCGTAATCGTTCCCGAATATGATTACGATAAAAAAGGCGTGGAGGATCCGCGCATCGTTTTTCTTGATGGCACCTACTATCTTTTTTATACAGTTTATGACGGCACTAATGCCCTTTTTGCTTATGCCACCAGCACCGACCTCATCAATTTTCAAAGGCACGGTATTATCTCTGCGCGTTTCACCTATGCCGAGGCAGGGAGGCTCTTTGGTAGTTCGCCCATCGCAATGAGAGAGAAATATTTTTTCTTTGAGTCATATATAAAAGACCGGCAGGGAGTGGATATCCTGCTGTGGGAAAAAGACGCGTTTATCTTCCCGAAGAAAATAAATAACAAATTCGCTCTTATCCACCGTGTGCTGCCCGGGATACAAGTGATCTATTTTGATGATTTCAAAGAACTTACCGAAGACTATTGGAGGGCGTATCTTAAAGACTTGGGCCGGTATGTGATGCTTGATTCCGAATACAGGTTTGAGAGCCGCAATATTGGCGGGGGGTGTCCGCCAATAGAGACAGCGGACGGATGGCTTTTAATTTATCACGCGGTAGAGGATTCCCGCGTGGGCAGGATTTACCATGCCGCGGCGGCGCTCTTTGATCTGGACGACCCCACAAAGGTAATCGCGCGTATGAAGAAACCTTTATTTTCTCCGAGCCAGGAATGGGAGAAAAAAGGCGATGTTAACAATGTAGTCTTTCCTACGGGTACTCGGATAAAAGACGGCAGGCTCTATATTTATTATGGTGCAGCGGACAAACGCATCGCGGCGAAATCCGTAGATATGGAAGCGTTGCTGGAGGAGCTTAAAAAAAACACTGTGCAGAGATGAAAGAATCAATCAAGGTCATTTATGTTTCAACGTTTCCTCCCCGAGAGTGCGGCATGGCCACATTTACCGAAGATCTTACCTCAGCCATGGACGATCTGCTTTTGCCTGCAATTGAGTCTAGGGTAGTCGCGGTAAATACAGATGATATATCGCGTTGCCATTATCCCAGAAAAGTAATTAGTGAGATAGGTTGCTCTTCCCATGATGAATACATTAGAATTGCCGAGACTATTAATGCCATGAATGATGTGCGCTTGGTCAATATCCAGCACGAGTTTGGCATCTTCGCAGGGCCACTTGGCTCACATATTATCTCATTTCTTGAGGCCCTCAAAAAACCATCGATTGTAACTTTGCACAGCATCTTGCCGTCTCCGGATGAAAAAATGTATCGCGTGGTCCACGCCATAGCCGAGCATGCAAGCGGCCTGGTGGCAATGACCAGGCATTCTAAAGAGTTGCTTATTAGTGCATATGGTATCGATGAAGAGAAAATTTCGGTTATACCTCATGGCATCCACGCCATGCCCTATACCTCGAGCGTCAAGCCGAAGTCTTTCCTGGGACTTAAGAAAAAAGTGAACCTTCTTACGTTTGGTTTTTTAAGCAGGGGTAAAGGACTTGAGTATGTCATTGAAGCACTCCCTGAGGTCGTGAAGGCTTATCCGGATTTACTTTATGTAATCCTGGGAGTAACTCATCCTAATGTGCTAAAGGAGGAAGGCGAAAGCTATCGTAATTTCTTGACTCAGAAGGTCCATGATCTTAAGCTCACTGCCCACGTAAATTTTTATAACGAGTATGTTACGCTGGATGAGCTTTTGCAGTTTTTAAAGGCCGCGGATATTTATATCTCTACCTCTCTTAATCCCAATCAAGCGGTTTCCGGAACGCTTTCCTATGCCCTGGGCACGGGAAGGCCGGTGGTCTCAACTTGTTTTGCCCAGGCTAAAGAACTCGTGACTCCGGAGGTGGGGATATTGGTTGATTTTCGTAATCCCTCCGCTTATGCCCGGGCGCTAAGCGTTCTTCTTAAAGATCCTGTGGCGAGAGAACAACTGGCCAAAAATGCATATTTTCGAACCCGTAATATGGCTTGGGAGAATGTTGCGCTGGAGTATCTGAAATTATTCTCAAAGTACAGCGATGCTATTGCTCAGAGTAGCGAGCAGAAAAGGTTTCCCCGTATTAATCTCGCTCACCTCTTCCGGTTAACGGATGATTTTGGGATTGTACAGTTTGCCAAATTATCCCTTCCGGATATCTCATCAGGCTACACCCTTGATGATAACGCTCGCGCATTGATAGTCGCATGCCTTTGTTATGAGGAGTATAAACATAAGGAAGAGCTGCTTAAGCGCATAGAATTGTATCTTGGTTTTATCGAATATGTCATGGGTGAAGACGGCCGATTCTGTAATTATGTACGTCCGGACAGAAAAGTAGATACCGTGCTCAATGAAAAAGAAAATCTTGATGATGCCAACGGCCGGGCTTTTTGGGCATTGTCCGTGTGCGCCGTGACTGATTCGCTCCCACAGCGTATACTCGATAAAGCCAGAGATCTTATTAAAAGAAGGCTGGAACAGTATCATATGTTTGAATCTCCCCGTTCAGTGGCGTTTCACGTTAAAGGATTTTCTCTGCTTTTAGCAAAGATGCGGCAGTGGGAAGGCCCGGACGTTATGCAGTTGATTATCAGTCATTGCGATAGGCTGGTTTCGTTATATCGTGCGGTTTCTTCGCCACAATGGCAGTGGTTTGAGAATTACCTTACTTATTCTAACGCCGTGCTTCCGGAAGCGCTCATTTTGGGCCATATGCATACGGGAAACAGCGAATATCTTGATATAGGCAGAAAAACCTTTGAGTTTCTTATTAGTCAGACTTTTGTCAATCGCATCTACGCACCGATAGGCCAGGACGGCTGGCATCATAAGACCGGCGAACGTCGTTACTTTGATCAGCAGCCCGAGGATGTGGCAGCCATGACTTGCGCCCTGGCAACAGCGTATGCGGTTCTCAAGGATACAAAGTACAATAAGCTTATGCATGATGTTTTTAATTGGTTTTTAGGGGACAATAGCCTTAAGCAGGTGGTGTATGATCGGGCTACCGGCGGTTGCTATGACGGCGTAGGGGAAGGGTATATTAACCTTAATCAGGGCGCAGAATCAACTACTTCGTATCTTTTGGCCAGGCTTACCGTTGCGGCAGTGCACGCTGAATAGTCTTAATTTTGTACATCTGTCAAAACCTAAGATATTCTTGATATATTTAAGTATTACGCATATAATTAGGCTAATAAATTAAGAGGGGTTTCCTCTCGGCCCATACGAGAGGGACACCAATAATAAGAACTCGGAAGCTGATTTTTAAAAAGTATAGGCGTAGGCTAATGGGAAAAATAAAAGAAAAGTTCTGGAGGGAATTCAAGGCCTACTGGCTTAATGTGCTTTATATAACTTTGTGTTTTACTGTCTTCGTCGATTATGCAAGATTAATCCTGGCTCATCATGAGATTAAGTATGCGCATTACGGAATCAGCGTAATAAATGGCCTAATCTTGGGAAAGGTCATATTAATCGCAGAGCATCTTAAAGTAGGCCAGGGCTTTGAAGATAAGCCGCTGATTATCCCTACTCTTTATAAATCATTTCTTTTTACCTTGTGCGTCCTTCTGTTGGGTACAATTGAATTAACCATCCGCACTTTAATACAGACTCATAACCCCGCCACAATCGTTGACGCCTTAATAAGCAAGATATCTTATGCATGGTTTGCCAAGATCCTAATAGTATTCGTCGTTTTTATACCATTCTTTAGTATGAAGGAATTAAGCAGGGTGTTAGGAGAAGGAAAAATCAGCGCATTATTTTTTAAAAGCAGGCCGCGGCCCGCTAACCAGTAGATTTTTTAAGGAGGATAGTGATGAAAATATTTATCAAGCGAATAGCGCGTATAATTAGTATTGGTGCTGTGGCGTTAGCTATCTCCGGCTGCGCAACGACCGAGCAGGTGCCGAATGTAAGGATGTCGGGGTTCCTCGGTGATTACTCGCAATTGCATCATGGGAAGCCCGGCCAGGCCGAATTCACATACCGGGATCTTAATGCAGATTTCAGCAAATACCCGAAGGTCATCCTTGAGCCTGTGCAGCTTTGGGCTGCTGATAGTGATTCTGCCCTGAGCAAGCTCTCCCGGGAAGACCAGCAGCTATTGGTAGATTATCTTTATGTCGCATTGCGCGATGCCCTCCAGAAAGATTATATTCTTGTTACTGAACCCGGGCCTGATGTAATGCGTATTCGCTGCGCCATAACAGAAGCCAGGGCAAACAATCCTGTTAAAGAAGTACTTTCTACTCTTACGCCTGTAGGGCTCGGGATTAGCTACGCCAGGAAAATTGTAACCGGCACGCATAGCGGAGTCGGAGTGGTAAGCGTGGAAGGAGAAGTGGTAGATAGCGCGAGCGGAGAGCGCCTTGCCGCCGTCATTGACCGGCGCGCAGGCACGAAATCTTCGCTTACTAAACCCGCCCGCTGGGGCGACGTGCAGGATGCCTTTAATTTCTGGGCACGCCGGATGCAGACTAACCTGGCGTTGCTTCGCGCGCATCAATATTAATATTTAACCCAACCAAAATAAAAAAGGAGGATAGGAAGATGAAAAAGTTGTTAGGGGTGTTGGTGTTTGTCTTATTAGTTTCTTTAAATATTGCAGTGGCAGCAGAATCAGCAACAGAACCGGCAGCGCAGCCGGTAGAATTTGGCGGTGTGGTAATGGGATTAGCCAGCGGCAGCGCTACAGTCCAGGATATTGATTATACAACCCGCATAGCTACCCTTAAGTTTGATAACGGCGATATAAAGAGTATTACGGCCGGCCCCGACGTAAGGAATTTTAACCAGATTAATAAAGGGGATAAAGTAAATATTAATTACGCTGCTACAGCTGTCTTGTCAATTGGAGGCCCTGCTCAACCTTTAGCGCGCGAGGATATGACGGAAGTAACACGCGCTCCCTTGGGCCAAAAACCCGCAGGGAGCATCACTGAAAGTGCGAACATTTCTGCGGTAGTTAAGGATATTGACTATAATAACCGCCTGGTTACTGTTGAGGGGCCGCAGCGCACGGTAACATTAAAAATCGACCCCCAGGAAAAAGATTTTGATAAAATCAAAAAAGGCGACGAAGTTGCTTTATATATAACCGAGTCTTTGACGATTAACGTTACTGCTCCGTAAACGGAAGGCGTAATTTAGAGTGGTTTATATAAAAAGAAAAGGGGACGTTTCTATGTTTTTGAGTGATCAGAATATAGAAAATGTTCCCTTTTCTTTTATAAAGAAATATCTAATATTTGTTTTTATAGGCATGGCAGTTATGGCAACTGTTCCTGCCAGAGCTGCCAGCGTGGGAAGCCCTGAAACGCAAGGAAAGGGTAAGGTCGGGGCAGGAGTGGAATGGTCTTATATTTTTAACAGGGACCTGGAATTTAAAAAAGCTACGCGCCCTGCCGGCCATGCTACTGATAGGCCGGTAAATTTCAGGATAGTTAAAGGGTCTAATGTTGCGGGCAAGATTTCTTACGGCGTATTTGACGATATGGATATATATGTAAAATTAGGAGTTGCGAATTATGATTTAAAGGGGGATGTTTTTGTGGGAGATAACCAGACAGTCGCAGAAAATTTATCAGCAAGAAATGCTTTTCTTTATGGCGGAGGTTTTAAATTGGCTCATGAATTAAGAAAGGGTTGGATTGTCGGCTGCGACGCGCAATATCTTACATCAGACCATGAGTTAGATTTCAGGGCTACTACTTTGGCTACGGGTGCGCTTACTACCGCAAGATACGCTGACCTTAAGATACAAGAGTGGCATGCGGCTCCTTATGTCGCTAAAAAAATCGCTAACTTTACGCCATATCTGGGTGTAAGATATTCCGACCTAAGGATGGAGCAGAAAAAACCCAATGACCCAAAGCGGTGGGATGATTTAATATTTTATGCCGATTGCAATGTAGGCGTATTTACGGGAATAGACTGGAATATTGGGAAGGGCTTTAAACTGAACGTAGAAGGCAGGTTTGTAGATGAAACGGCAATCAGCGTCGGCACGGCGTATAGATTCTAGGCTTAAAAAATAGAAATATTTTTCAATGCTGAAAATAAAACACTTAAAACCTCAACATCTCTTTATTTGTATCGTCGCGGCTATTCTTATTTTTCCTCTTGCGCCCGCCAGGGCCGAAACATACGCCGAATCAGTTACGCACGCCCAGAATAACATTGATAATAATACAAATTTTATTCCTAATTATCCCACTACAGGCAATAAGGCGATAATCCTTATCCAGCCTGGCAGTACCGATTACGGCCTTACTTATCAAAACTATAGCGGAACAGATTATCTTTCCTCGCGCACATTTACAAAATCCAGGAATTTTTTTAACAGCAGCACGCAGACTCTTACTGGAGTCGGCGATACCACAATTTATGGCGGTGCGACAACCGATGCCGCATGGGTGACTGTCGGCAATGATACGACCGAATTTCTTGACGGGCAGGGCGCTACGGCCGGCACTGTTGTCGATACCCTTGAACGCGGCCTCGGCATGAATAATGACGCTTCACATAATATGATTGTTGAATACGCGGTCTTGCCGGATAACGACCACATTATGCGCCCGACGCGTAAGCCCGATATCGCAAGCTACTCCACAACTTCAAGCGATTACGCCTTTAGCGATAATTTTGACAGCATAACTGCGCCAAGCGGTATGAGTGCCGCGACATTAGCAAATCTCAAAGCTTATCTTAAGGGATGGCAGCAGGATGCCTTGGGCACGCTCGATTCTTCAGGAAATCCCACCTGGCATGATATAAGGCCGCAAACCGGACACGAAAACTGGACTAGGTTCCCCTGGGGGGAGCTCGGATATACTTATTTCTGGAATAGCGGGGGAACTGACTTAAATCATATCCAGGGGATGACTGAATTTATTATCCTTGGAGGCACAGCCGTAAAAATCATGGGGATTTATTCTCCCCAATCCTATCTTTATACAAAGAATAAAGGAGGGGTATTTAGTTCTGCTACAGATGCGCAGTATGGCAACGGTTTTCCTAATTTTAATATTACCGGAAGCTGCGATACTATCTGGGCGGGAAATTCCTTTCAAAAGAATGTTTCCGCAAGCAGCGCCGCAGGCAATGAAAATACAATAACTATTGGAAGCAATGGCTCGGTTTCCGGCGGCCAGGGGATTCTGGTCTGGTCGGTGAATTACAAGGTTACTAATAATGGCGTCATAAGCGGCGCGACACAGAATAAACTTTATTATAACTCCTCGAGTACCGGCATGACTGGAACTGCAAATGTCGCGGTTCTTTTTAAAGGTAATTCTGATAGCGCGGGCGGCTCAAATCAATTGATTAATACGGGGACAATATCCAGCCCCGGGACCGCGATAGAAGCTGATGCAGGGGATACTACAATAACCAATAACGGCAGCGGCGTGATTTCCGGAACCGATTACGCTATTCTTACTGCTGCTGGTGCTGATGCCGTGACCATAAACGGCGGAGAGATAACCGGAAGTGTGGATTTGGGTACTGGTAATGATTCTTTTACAGTTAGCAGCGGCAGCAACGCTAAATTAAATTTTTACCTGGACCGCGATACAGAGACTTCCGCGCAGATTGTGAATGCTGAGACTGTTGACATCGCCAATAACACTACACTTGGAGTTTTAGCGGCAAGCGGGACAAAGAATTTCCGCAATAATGAAGAGTTTTTGATTGCTGAGGCAACAACCCTGACTGTGACTCCTGCTAATTTGATTATTAAGGATGATACTACGCTTCCGATGGTTACATTTTCCGCCTCTAAAGTTAGTTCCAAATTATATTTAACCGCTGTGCGCGATACAGCTTATTATCAGGATAATAGCGGCAATAGTTCGTTAGGCGCCACACTTGATACTTTAGCTGAATCGGCTAGTTCTAATATGTCCACAATAATCGGCGCGCTTGACGATACCGGTGATCCTGCAAATGCCCAAAAATTAGAACCTGTGGCTGCCGCGCCTGTCGTTAATACCGTGATACAGGCGCTAAATAATTTCGGGAATGCTTTTTCTATGCAGATGGCGCGCCTTGGTAATGATGACCCTGATTCAGGGGTATACGCGGTTAAGGATGGCAAAAGAGAACGCCTGCCTGCAAGCGCCGCAAAAAATCTGCTTGCTTATAACAGTGATTCAATTCTGGAGAATTCTTTTCACCGTCCTGAAAAATGGGAAGTCTTTGCAACGGGTTTTGGCGTAATGGGCTTTCAATCTGACCATGATAATAATGTTGGCTACAAAAGTAGAGGAGGGGGCACGCAGTTTGGATTTTATCGCAGGCTGAGTGACGATTTTATGCTGGGGATGCTCGGTGGTTATATGTTTAATAATGTGCGTTTAAATGAAGATTCCGGCTCCCAGGATATTAATTCTGTGCGCTTCGGGCCTTGTGGAAAGTGGCTGCGGGGAAATTTTTACGCTGCCGGAGCATTTACCTATGGATACCACGCTGTCCAGGCAGACCGTAAAATACAATTTGGTATAATTGACCTTCAGGCAGATTCGGATTACAGCATGCATGATGTTTCGCCGTTTTTAGAGACAGGTTATATCTTGCGCCCTTGGAAGAATTTGGAAGTCGTTCCCAATGTTTCTTTACAATACGACTGGATGCACAACCAATCTTACGATGAATCAGGCGCAGGGGCTGCGGATTTAAGTGTTAAGGCGTTTAACTCTAACTCACTGATTTCTGTGCTTGGTTTACGTTTTAATGGCCGCGTAGATATGAAGAATATTACATTTCTCCCTGAATTTAATGTTGGCTGGCAGCATGAATATTTGGGGCGAGTCGGTGACATTGAGGCGTCATTTGCCAGCGAATCAGCAGGAAGCTTTATTACCCATGCAAATGTGTTTGACCGTAATGCCGTAAGGGCGGGAGTAGCAGCGAATTTCATTTATGGAAAGAAACATAACTCCTTGTCTTTGCAGTATAATACCGAGATTTATGACTCCGCTTCCAACCATGTTTTTAGCCTCACCTGCAGGAATTATTTTTAGCATAAGTGGAGGGTAATTCATATGAATAAAAAGATGATGGAATCCGGGCTAAGGGCTTGCTGCGGTGGCATGTGCGAAGAGGACAGGGTCTGGTCGCGTTATAGCCACGATAAGGTTGACATTGGAGAAGAACTCGCCAAGGTAATAAGGACGCTGAATAAAAAACTCTCGCTGTCGGAGCCAATACGTGCATTATCAATCGGCTCAAGCTGTGAGCCGCAGTTTCGTATCCTTGAGACTGCTTGTAAGGGGGGGTTATACCTTTTAGACATAGATAAATCCGCTCTTAGTGTTGTCAAAGAACGCATTAAGCGCCAGCGCACAAGCCATGTGTCCGCCATTCACGGAGATTATAATAGAATATTGCTTAAGACAAAACATGCAAAAGCGTTTTTAAAGGATAATCTTAGAGGAGAAAAGGTCGGCCTTATAACACTGCACCACTCGCTTTATTATTCCAAGGAATCGGACTGGCCGGAGATATTTAATAACCTCTATAGCCTGATTTTACGCCCTCAAGGCGCGATTCACGCCGTGCTTATGGCATCCGAAACAAAAGATGAATACACCACTACCTGGCTCTATAATCATTTCGCGGGTAAATTTTTCGGCTGCCATAACGACCAGGACTTATGTGGATTCGGCCAGCGCCTAAAAAGAGAGCCCCTATTCAAGAAATCCCAAATCCTCATCAATACTCACCCCGTAAGATTTTTTGTCAATGACTTCGCTAAATTCATGTCTGTAATCTGGATGATACTTCTTTATCCGAATGTCCACAAATATACCCTTCCTCAGAGAGAAGAGATTACCGAGCATATCTACAATAAGTTTTGGCTTAAAAAGAGGCCCTTGATACAGATGCAGGACCATCTTGTGCTTTATAACGGCATAGGTTTTAAAGGGCTAATATAAAATAATTCTATTATATGCCAAAAACAAAGATAATCTGTACTCTTGGACCGGCCTCATCCGCAGAGGCGGTAGTAAGAAAGATGTTCTTTGCCGGAATGGATGTTGCGCGCCTTAACTTTTCACACGGCAGTATGCAGGGGTTATCTAATATGATAAACCTAGTCCGCAGGCTGAACGCGAAATACAACAGGCGCATAAAGCTTCTCGGTGACTTGCAGGGCCACCGCATCAGGATAGGCAGCCTTGCTCAGCCGATAGTGCTTAAAAAACACCAGATAGTTTGGTTGATTCAAAAGGATATAAAAGGCCTGGCCGCAACAATACCCTTTGATTATCAAGGGTCCTTACAAGATATAAAGAATGGACGGCATATATTCATTGATGACGGAAATATTGATCTTGAGGTGATAGGGCATTATAAGGGGAAATTAAAGACGCGAGTGATGATTAGCGGGCTGCTTAAGGAACATAAGGGAGTAAATATCCCTGAAGCCAGGCTTGAGTTTGGAGGGATAAGCGAAAAAGATAAGCAGGATATACATTTTTGCGAAAAACATACAGTAGAATATATTGCCCAATCATTCGTGCGCACTAAGAAGGATATAATGGATGTGAGAAAGTTTCTTCAGATAGGCTCAAAGTGCAAGGTTGTCGCCAAGATTGAGAACAGGGAAGGCATAAAGAATATTGGCGAAATAATCAAGGTTTCTGACGGCATAATGATTGCGCGCGGAGATATGGGCGTATCACTGCCTATATATGAAATACCCGTTATCCAGAAGATGATTATTAAGAAATGTAATCGCGCAGGCAAGTTCGTTATTACCGCCACGCAGATGCTTGAGAGCATGACTGATAACCTTAGGCCTACCCGCGCTGAAGTAACGGATGTTGCTAATGCTATAATAGACGGCACTGATTTTGTCATGCTTTCGGCGGAATCGGCCGTGGGAAAATATCCGGTTGAGGCAGTTGCTATGATGAATGACATAATAAAGTTTACAGAAGGATATTTAAAGGAAACTAAAGGCGCGGTGCATTATTAGCTATCTCATTGAATTATTTGCTCCCGGATATTTCGTGCAATGTAATGGGGAATGGACAGGGAAGGCGGAGTTAACGGCTTTTAAGGTGGCTGTTGATTAGGGTTTTTTGTTTTTTAGGTTGAAAATAGGAGATTTACGCAGTAGAATATATGCAAGGATGATCAATAAAAATAAAATAAAAATTAAAGAGCAGCGTCTTGGAAGACAGGCCGCTGCTTTTTTTTGTGCTATAAGCATTGTATTAGCAGTTACGTTAGCTTATGCCGCTACAGCCGAAGGTGTCTCTATACCGCAAAATTCATGGTTAGGGCAACAGACTCTTACGGGGGATTGGGGTGGTTTACGTAGCCGGCTTGTAGATAAAGGCGTAACTATCTCGGCAAATTATACCATGGACCTCGCCGGTAATCCTACCGGAGGCAATAGACAGGGTTTTACATATGCCGGTTTCCTCCAGGTTGGGGCCGCATTAAACCTTGAAAAGCTTATTTCTCTAAAGGGTTTGGCCTTGACGGTGAGTAATTACGTGGCCTCAGGAAGAAATCTTTCCAATGAGATAGGGGAATATTACGGCGTACAGGAGATATACGCTCCCGGTGATTACTATTTTGGCGAATTAGACCTCTCGCTGACGTTGGCGGAAGATAAGTTGATTTTAGAAGCCGGCCGCCTTTTTGCCGGAGACGTCTTTGCCACTTCGGATTTATGGCAATACTATATGAACGGAGGCATAAATACTAATTTGATTTCTTCTTCGGGCGATGCTTTCTTCCCGCATTTTCAGGTGGCATCATGGGGTGCGCGGGCTACCTATGAACCTGATAAGAAATGGAAATTTGCCGCAGCCGCTTATGACGCTAATCCGAAGGTCAAAGACCCTTACAGGCACGGAGCCGATTTCAGTTTTAGTACTGATGACGGCTGTTTGGCAGTCGGGCAGTTAACATATAAGCATAATCACGACAAGGAAGGCGGCCTTCCCGGTAGTGCTACTTTTGGAGGTTACTACGAGAGCAGCAAATTTAACTATCTGGCTGATTCTTCCATAACCCGGAAAGGCAATTACGGGCTTTATTTTATAATTGAGCAAATGCTTTATCGCGGAGATTGGCCGGAGTTTACAGGGCCTAAGCATTTAAGCTCACAAGCCGGTTATTCTGAACGTGTTAAGCAGCCGTATTATCAACGGATTGCATTTCCCGCAGACCGGCCCAAGGGTTTGACTGCCTGGTGGTCAACATATCTGGCTCCGCAGGAAAAAATTAATGCTCAGACGTATCAGTTAGCCGGAGGGTTGGTCTATCAGGGGTTACCTCCTAACCGCAATCGCGATGTTACCGCTTTTTGTGTTATTTACGGTAATTTCAGCGATGATCTGGCCGGCCAGGATGCTGAGACGATGCTTGAACTTAATCACCGGTTCCAGGTCAGCCAGTGGTGTTATATAACTCCGGACATTCAGTATATTTTTAATCCTAACGGCCGGCATAATGTAGATAATGCTTTAGTTTTGGGCGCGGAAGCCAGTTTTAATTTTTAGCCCGGACTTTTATAGTATTTTACAATAGGGTTTTATAAGGAGGCCAGTAATGAAAATAAGCTTAAGCAAGCAAACATGGAGAATTTCAGCCTGGCTGGCGGGTTTGGCAGTTTTATTTTTATTAACTTCCTGCAATAGTCAAGAAGCTGATCTTACCGCTCCGAGTCTCACTAATAATCCAACCTGGGATATTATCGCCACTAACAGGCAGCCATTACTGTCTTTTTTTAACGCTAAAGGCGGGATAGGCAAAAGAACCTATACTATTGAGTTGGATACATCGGAAACCTTCAACAGCAATAATTTTATTCAATACGCGAATATACCGGAAGGCAGTAAATATATTACCGATAAGCTTGTTGATAAAGATAATTTATTGGCTGATAACACAAGATACTATTGGCGCGTACGGGCAGTGGATTCATCCGGGCATATGGGCCCTTGGGCAAAATCGCGTTTCTACGTAAATACCAAATTTGACGATAAGTTTATGAATTTAACCAGGATTCCCGTAAAAAGCGTTGAGGTATCAAGCGGCAGTAATCCTAAGAATATTACCGATATTGACGACCCCGGGCAAGTAACTTTCTGGCAGTCAACTCCTCCCGGAAATTCTACACAGTGGATAAAGTTTGATTTAGGAAAAGAAGTAGAGATTGCCAGGATCTGGATGCTTTCAAATACAGATGGGACAGGGGATGGGTGGCTTAAAGATTTTGTCTGGCAGTCAAGCGCTGACGGAAAGGCGTGGATAGATATTAAAGGCGCTGCCGTAAATAATAATGATACCTACAGGAATATAATTGATATAACGCCGTTTAAGTCAAGATATGTAAGGTTATTGATTAAGAATTGGTGGGGTTATGCCCCTCAGGTTAACGCAATCATTTTGTATTCTCCTGGAATGCCAAAAATCCCGGATTCCCCCAAGGGAGATTATGTTCTAATCGTAGGCAACCAGATGAACGGTTTTACTTTTACCGAATTAGCCCGGAAGATTGAGAGTTTGGGCCTGGGTCTTAAGACCCTTACTGTGCCTAATCATGAAGTTTCCTTGTCTATGCTTCAACAATTAAAAAATAAACCGGTAGCTATTATTTTAAGCGGTAATAACGCGGATTATCCTAATATGCCGATGTTTGAATTTAACGGTGAATACGAAATTATCAGGCAGAGTGATATACCGATACTTGGCATCTGCTGCGGCCATCAACAGTTGGCCATGGCATACGGATTCACTTATGCCCGGAGCATGGGCTGGCCGGATATATCCAGCATGGAAAAATCAAAAGTGCGCCAGAAAATAAGAATTATCAAAAAAGATCCGGTTTTTAAAGGTATACCCGAGCCGTTTGTCGCCGCCGAAATCCACGGATGGGCCATAGGTAATATTCCGGAAGATTTTGAAGTTTTGGCCCGTTCCGATTACATACAAGCTGTGAAAAACATTTCCCGCTTAATTTATGGCGAGCAGTTTCATGCCGAGATTCAGGTTCCCTATAATCAGGCCGGGCCGTATCTGGTTAATTTTTTAAAGATGGCCAAGAAGAGATGTCTTAAAGGAGGTTAATCATTATGTTACATAGCCGCAAGAAACCCCACGCAATTAAAGATAATAAGGAATTACTGGATCCTATTTACGGTTCGGTAGATTTTGGCCGGGTATTGCCCAGGTACAAAATACCGCTGAAAGAAATTCCCGCGGCAACTGCGTATCATGTTGTTCACGACGAACTGATGCTCGACGGAAACTCCCGGCAGAACCTGGCAACTTTTTGCACTACCTGGGTTGAGCCGGAAGTCCAGCAGTTGATGACTGAGTGTGTAGATAAAAATATGATTGATAAGGATGAATATCCCCAGACTGCCGAGATTGAATGCCGTTGTGTCCACATATTAGCCGACCTTTGGAATTCGCCGGAAGCCGCCGATACAATAGGCTGCTCGACAACCGGCTCAAGTGAAGCGGCGATGCTCGGAGGCCTGGCATTGAAATGGAATTGGCGTAAAAAACGCATAGACCAGGGTAAGAGCGCTGATAAGCCGAATTTAATTACCGGCCCGGTGCAGATATGTTGGCATAAATTTTGCCGTTATTGGGATGTAGAGCTGCGTGAAATTCCCATGGAGGGGAACCGGTTTTTGATGAATGCTGAAGAGGTATTAAAACGCTGTGATGAAAATACTATCGGCGTTGTCTCTACTTTAGGGGTTACTTTTACCGGGCAGTACGAGCCGGTTAAAGAGGTGGCTGAGGCGCTCGACGGCTTGCAGAAGAAAACAGGACTGGATATTCCTATCCATGTGGATGGGGCAAGCGGAGGTTTTCTGGCGCCGTTTCTTTCTCCGGAACTGGAGTGGGATTTTCGCCTCAAGCGGGTAAAGTCCATTAATGCCTCGGGGCATAAATTCGGCTTGGCGCCTTTGGGCGTAGGCTGGGTAGTCTGGAGAGATAAAGAGGACCTGCCTGAAGAGCTTATTTTTAATGTCAATTATCTCGGCGGCAATATGCCAACTTTTGCTTTAAACTTTTCGCGTCCGGGGGGAGAGGTTATCGCGCAGTATTATAATTTTCTGCGGCTGGGCAAGGAAGGTTATTATAAAATACAAAAGAGCTGTCAGGATGTGGCGGTTTATCTTTCCGAAGAGATTGCCAAGATGGGGCCGTTTGAAATTATTTATAACGGCAAGGACGGTATACCTGCTCTTTGTTGGAAATTAAAAGAATCTAAAGCGCAGAATTTTACTCTTTTTGATATTGCTGACCGGCTGCGCACGCATGGTTGGCTCGTTCCTGCATATACTATGCCGGCGAACAGGCAGGACCTGGCGGTGCAGCGGATATTGGTCCGCAGGGGTTTTAGCCGTGACCTGGCATCGTTATTAATGGATGATATGCGCCGGTGTCTTGAACATTTTAGCAAACATCCGTCGGCAAAGTCTTTGACTGAAAAAGAGGCGGGCGGATTTAAACATAGTTAAAGGGAGGTTTTATGACGACGAAATCCAAGGTAGTATCGATGAGCGTTTTTGCTATGGCTATGATGACTTCTGCGGCCATAATGAGCTTGCGCGGTTTACCTATGATTGCCAAAGAAGAGTTCACCTTATTTTTTTATATCGGGTTTGCTACAATTATGTTTTTAATCCCAGGGGCGCTGGTGGCCGCGGAACTCGGCGGTATGTTCGGTGAAAAGGAAGGCGGGGTGTATACCTGGGTCAAGGAGGCATTCGGCGAACGTTTTGGTTTTGTTGCAATCTGGCTGCAGTGGGTACAAAACGTGGTTTGGTATCCTACGCCGCTGGCTTTTGCCGCCGCAACTTTCGCATATATTATAGGGGCAGGGAGTTTAGCGTCTAACGGTATATACACGGGCCTGTTTTGTATAGTGTTTTATTGGCTGGCAACCTGGCTTTCTGTTCGTAACAGCAGCTCGATTACCCGGATTACAAGTTATGGTTTTTTAATAGGCACAATTTTACCGGCATTGATTCTGGTAGCTTTGGCAATTGTTTGGTGGATGCATGGTTTTCCCCTTGGGTTTGCGCATCTGCCGGCCTCACAAGGCGCTCTTGGTTCGGTAATAAATAATCATGTGCATCCGCGGTTATTCCCGCATATTACGGGTTTAAGTGATATTGCTTTCTTAGCAGGAGTGATTTTGCTTTTTGCCGGCGTGGAAGTGCATGCTGTCCACGCAAACCGGATGTCGCGGCCCCAGATTCAGTATCCGCTGGCGCTTTTGCTTACTTCTGTAATCGTTTTTGTTATTTTTACTCTGGGCGCGTTTGCCGTAGCCGCAATAATGCCTTATAATGATATTAATCTTGAGTCAGGATTAATCCAGGCTTTTCAAAAGGCATTGAGCCAAATGCATATGTCTTGGTGTATCCCGCTGGTGGGTATCCTGGTAATGTTCGGAGCTTTGGCCAGTGTAACCTCCTGGATTGTCGGCCCCAGCCGTGGCTTGCTGCAGACTGCCAAGGACGGGCTCTTACCTATATTTATGGCTAAAACCAACCAGCAGGGCGTCCAATCCAACATCCTTTTGGTCCAGGCGGTCATTGTTACATTCTTGTCTTGCGTCTATTTCGTTTTTAAAAATGTTAGTGTGGCATTTTTTCTTATAGGTGCCATGACAATCACGCTATATTTGATTATGTATATGTTTATGTACGCTGCTGGCATCCGCCTGCGTTATAAACGCGCGGATATGCCGAGGAGATTTCGTGTTCCAGGAGGCATGGCGGGTATGTGGTTTATGGGTTTGTTAGGGCTGGTTGGCGTCATTTTTTCCTTTATTGTCGCTTTCTTTCCGCCTTCACAGCTGCCGGTGGGCAATCCCGCTATGTATGTGCTTTTAGTAAGCGGGGGAACAGTATTTTTTACCGCAATACCATTTTTCATGAAAGGGTCAAAGGCAGCCGCAAAAGTGCCTTAACTTAATAGGTAAGGAAAATGAATATTTTAAAAAAGAAGTTGAATATCTGGTTTGTTTTTTTATCTTTCTTGGCTACTCTTTTGTTAGTAGGCTGCTCAACAATAAAAACGCCTAAATCTGGTTTTTTAGAAGATTATTCAGAATTTCAAGTTGACTCTAAAGATAAAAGCCTCCTCTGGTATGAAAAGAAAGGGACTGATTGGAAGCGTTTTAAAAAGCTGATGATTGATCCTGTAGTAGTTTATTTTCATCCTGACGCGCGTAACCGCGCGATTCAGCCGGAAGAGCTGGAAAAATTAACCAAATTCTTCCGGGAGACCGTAATTAAGGAAGTTGAGGATAAATATCCGGTTGTAGATACTGCCGCCCCAGACGTCTTAAGAATCCGCGCAGCGATTACGGATGTAATCCCGCTTAAGCCGGTTACAAATATTTTGGCTGTTGCGATCATTGGGGTACCGTTAGATATGGGCGGAGCTGCTATAGAGGCGGAGTTTTTGGATTCTGAAACCGGCGAGCGTCTGGGGGCTATTGTAGATATGAAGATGGGTACGCCTTTAGATATAAGTGGTTTTACACCGTTAGGCCATACTAAGGGCGCTTTTCAACGGTGGGCAAAGGAACTGAAGCGGGCGCTAAGCGAACCGTAAGCGGATGCCAAAGAATGGTAAATCAAATAATCAAAAATATTTTTAGCAAATTATTTATTTCTGCGGCAATTTTGTTTTTGACAAATTTTGTTTATGCGGCGG
>JAQTVG010000096.1 GCA_028706895.1 Candidatus Omnitrophota bacterium | reverse complement strand
TTCAGGGTATAAATAATGCACCTATGGGCAAGAAGTATCCATTTCATAAAATCTTCATCACTGCGCTGCGCAAAATTCGCGGACGGCATCGAAAGTAAATAATCTGCTTCGATGCCTTGGGATTTTAATTGTTCTCTTAATTTCAGAGGAGCCTCCAGCTTTTCGACGCCTTTATCAATATAAAGCTTTACTGTAAAACTATTGTGGACAATATAGTCCTCCGTGTCTACTGTCGGCCAATAAGTTATATATATCCTTGCTATCTTATGAGGCGCGTTCTTTCTTGTATTGGTAAAATTCACCTGCATATCTAATCCGCCAGAAGCTTGCGGCGCCATTATTTTCATATCAATATAAGGCGGGATTACGAACCCTTCGGACTGGAATAAATGGATAAACGCGTAGAATATCTTCATTGCCCTCGCCCTCTTTACGGCATCAGCCTTATAGCTCTCATACGAAGTAGGAATTGTATATCTATACCTGGGACGGATTTCTATAATCCCCGGGTCTTTAACCTCGCTTGCTACGCTATCCATCTGTTTTAATTCATTCGGGTCGGCAGCGATTAATACCATTAAGGACCAGGCTTTCTCCGCGATATCTTCAACAGGCTGGGCAAGAGCCTTAAGGAGAACCCTTTTTTCTTCTATGCTGTAAGACGGCGCGGAATATGACGTTAAAAATGGAGACCCTGCTTCCTGGAATCTCTCCCACATATTATTGAATATTTCAGGTTCAAACTCCTCCGTGGATTTTCCCAAAGATGCCTTGCGCCTCAACTCTTCAGCTATAGTCAAATAACCTTCTTTGACTAAACGCATATATTCCAAAGCATCCGCCGCAGGCATCTGCCCGGATATTCTTTTAGCATTCTCTATGATTTTATTTATATCTTCCAAATCTAATCCGAATTCAAGGCTTGTATATTTGCATCCTTCTTCTTTTATGGTGGCGCTACCCAGCGCCATTAAAACCCCGAGCATGCTGAACTGCTGGTATTTCCTGCGTGCCAAAGATAACGCTGCCGTAATATTTGAATATTCAACAGAAAAGTCGTGTTCATGTAAAGAAGGCATCGTGAGTTCATCTTTTATCCTATAAGGCATAGAACCGTTGGCTCTTTCTATCTCGTCAGAATCCATCAACACGCCGCCCTTTAAAAGCGCGCCCCTCTCTTCTTTAGTCAGCTTCCATCCGCGCGAATCAGCCTTACGAGAAAATTTCTTGCTTAAGAATAAATCTATCATAGTTTTATCATCGCAATCTGATTCAATAATATAAGTCATTATGTTCGGGATTAACCAATCATGTAAATAATCATTGCTAAGATACCCTAAAAGGCAGGCTAAATGCATACCTTCGTGTAAAGCACGAATCTTAATCTCCAAGACTGCATCTTTAGCATTATTTCTTATATTGTATAAATTTAAGTTCGCCTGGCGCGGCTCTTTAGTAACTACCGCTCTCTCAAAGATATTCTTTACGGCCAGATTTAAGAGTTTGACGCTTTTAAGATTGTGTTTTTTAAAGATGCTGACTATTGCATTTTTGATGTTAATGAAGTGGTTTATGAAGCCTTCGCTTAAGGAGAGGTTGATTTTTGTTGCGGCTAACATTTTTTCTGCGGCTATTGCCTTCTCTTGCGCTTGCAGCTTGCTAAAGTTATCAAGTAAGCGTAAGTATTCATTTCTGACTATTTCTCTTACTGCCGCGGGAGTTAACGCGGAGCGCGGCATGGATAAATCCGCTTCATTATTATCAGCCCTGGCTTTTACTGCGGGAGCGGTTCTAGCTAACAAAAGCGAACGGGATAAATTCTTCCATGAATCTATGTTAACTATAAAATCTAAATCCTTTTCTATGATTTCAATTCCTCTTCTATTAAAGAAGTTAATATAGAAATTCCTAGATTCTTCCGCTCTCCTTGGGGTTAAACGCATTTTCTTTACGCCGGCGCGTTTCATCCGCTCCATAATAGCTTCCATCAACATCGTCCCGCGCCCCTTGACATTGTCTCTTTGGTCAGTACACATACGGTCAATGTAGCCTTCGCCGTTAGATAGTATCCTGCTAATCATATAGCCTTTAACTTTACCGGCACGGTCAACTACAATATACACCTCATAGATTCCGCCTTCTACGTCTAGTCCTAACAAATCAACCGCATATTCCCGCTTATTATTAAACCAATAATCAAATGAATAAATCTGCCTGTTTAATTCTTCTTTTTCCGTGTCATTCAAAAAGCTCCATATGCCGTTCAAGTTTACTACATAACCTAACGTATCTGATTTATAAAGAATATGCTTATTGCTTAAAGATAAAATTTTCCCTACGAGAACTCTGGCAGCGCCATCTTGAGAAGGATCCGCCAACACTTTATCAATTTCGGCTTTAAGCTCAGCTGCCGTCTTCTTATTATTCTCCAAGTGCATTATCCGTGAAGGAGACCTATTTAACCTGTCTATATTAGGCAGCTGTCTTACTTGCGCTTCGGAAGCATCCAGAAGTTTAGGGCTGACTTTATTATCCTTATCCAACAGGCCCAAAAGCAGCAAAGCCCTTCTTATGCACCTGCTGGTCTCGTGGCTTATTGTCTTATCGCCGATTCTTATCTTGCCAGCATGGCGCTGTAATATCGCACGACCTCTAATAGCATTTCTATTTTCCCATAAAATTAACATATACTCTGCTATTGAGCCTTTAAACGGCGCCGGCTTATCGGTTTTAAGGTAACGTATCATCTTTTTCTCGCCTACTTTTACTACCTTTACTTCACCTTCACCAGCCAAAGACTTAACGGCCTCTCTGACTGTTTTCCGTTCAACGCCCGCCCTCTCTGCAATCACAGTCTCGCTCAATAATCCACCGGGTATTCCACGCATCAAGCCTATAATTCTCTCTTTGATGCTAATTTCATTTTCTGCATCCATATCCATAAAGTTAACCTCATGGCCGTTGATGTTGCCTTTTAGTCTCCGCGATACGGATATATTTATAGGCATACCAAGATATACTAAATCAAAATGACGCTTCTCCTGTCTCTTCTTCATGGCCTCTTCAAGCGCTTCGCGGTTCAGGTTGCAGTTATCAAGATGGCGCCCTACCTTATCAAACCCCTCATGGATAAAACCAAATTGCCTGAATAGAGGATCTGCCTGAGGCAAGTCAATGCGGTCTCTTACGGCTGAATAGTCTAATGCCCTCCTTATCATGCAATACAAAAGAACAGAACCTATCCCTGCTTTTCTATACAACATATCCACCTCAATACCATAGTCTCCGATTTTACCTGAATTTGTTCCGGGTATAAGCATATCCCCTTCAATTGAAAACTTGTTGCTCCCAATCTTACATTGGCCAAAGCAACCAATATAGTTAATTACAAAAACCCTGTGTAAAATATCGCCGTTATTAAGCCTCTCTTCACGCACAGCGAATATACCTTTATTATTATTCATTAAAGCTATCAAAATACCATCTTCTGTGTTAACGGGCACCTTTTCCGATATCCTGCCTAACAAATCTTCCTGGATAGATGACGGCCACAACACATCGCGTAAAGTATCTTGCGCGTCTTCACTGTAAATCCTCAAGACTTCTGCAAAGTTTTCAAGCGCATAGGCCCTGTCTTCCTCCGGGACACCAGAGAATGAATCGGATAATTTTCCGTTGTACATCCAGAATCTTGCGGGGTCATCTTGCGCTACCTTAAACGGTAAAATTACTATACCCAATTGCCGATACTGGCATTCTTTGTCTTGCCTCTCAAACTGGTCGGCAGTTATATCAACAATAAATCCGTAAGCGGCAACCGTGCATTTTACAAAATGATGTTCGGTGTAATCATCAGGGCTTTTCATAAATTGCTTCAATTCAGGCCATTCCCGCACCTCTTCTTCAGCGCTGATTCCCTGCTCCTTCAGAATTGCCACGGCTCTCTTGGCATATCCATCGCAAACATAAGGATAATCAGTTTCCATTAGATAATTTTCTCTTAAGGCGTAAATTTCCTTTATCGCTCTTGAGAACCTGCTGATATCTTCGGCCTGTTCTGCGCTAAGATCCGCACCTGCATGCAGTTTAGATATTACCTTTGCGAATTTCTCAGGAGTCATTCGTATATATTCTGCTAATTCGCCCGCAAAAACAGAGAAGTCTTCTTTTTCAAAAGTAACGCCGCTTGTATATAAAACATCCGGCATATCGGGATCGCCGGCAAAGTAATGTACTTTTTTCTTGCCGATATAACCCGTTGCCACGCCGAATTGACCCAAGCCTAATTCCAACTGTTTAGATTTCTTGGAGAGCCGTTCAAGGCGCTCTGCCTGAATTTGACTAAAATGCCTGCCTTGCGCTGCCCATACAAGAAGATGCCATATAGTGCCTTCTATTTTGCGTTTTCTCTTTGGTGTCTTCTTTTCATATGCGTCTATCTTTGCCCTGGTCTCTTCTAACTCGCCCAGTTCTTCAGCGTACTCCCAGATATAATTCCTGGCAGCGAAATAAGTCCAGTTCTTCCTTACATTTGTCATGAAACGTTCGTAATCATCGCGTTCTCTATAAGCGATTTCCTGCGGTGAACGGCGCCTCAAGATGCTGGTTGCGATTACTGTCTTTAAATCCTGGAATCCTGCCGTGGATGGCTGGCCGGTAGGAGGCTGAGGAATATTATTATCCGTTCCTGCCTGAGGCGCGCCTTGCGGCTTATCTTCTTTCCAAACGCAACCTGCGAATTCGCGGCCCTGCTCCGCGCTAAGCCCTAAATCCTCAGTTATAGCTTCTGTCAGGCCCAATAGATCAGCGGACATCAAATATGTTTTTATTCCATCCCGGCGCTTTACCGTTAATCCGCTCTTTATTTTTTCAGCCTGTTTTCTTTCTACAAAAGCCCTTGTCTTTATGCCGATGCGTTCTCTTTTCAAGATGTCTTCAATAAAACTGAATTCCAGGAAATAAATATACCGTGATATACCCCTGAATACCGGATTAGGTATCCTTTCTTTTCTATTCTTGGAATTATTAATGTTCATGGATATTGTTGAAGCCTGATATACCCTTGCCCACCAGATAGCGCGCTGTTTAGA
>JAQTVG010000095.1 GCA_028706895.1 Candidatus Omnitrophota bacterium | reverse complement strand
TTCTGCGTTTACAGTCAGGGATTACCATGATTTTGAGCATCTGTATATTGAGACCAGGCTTGAAGAAGAAGTAAAGATTTCAGCCTGCGGCATTATGCGCGCGGAGTTTTGTAAAGAGTTTTATCAGTCAGCGAAGATATATGGAAAAAAAGGGGGGATTCTTAATATTGGAACATATCTGGGGCGAAGCGCAATTGCTTTTGCATTGGGGAGCAAAGCTGTTGGGGGCAGAAAGATTATTGCTGTTGACCCTGTATTGCCTACAGAGTTTTATGATAATGTTAAGAAAAACGGTGTTTCGGATTATATTATTCCTTTTGAAATGCCATCCGAGGAGCTTTATAATTCCTGGCCAAAGTTAATGAAGGAAAGGCAGGAACTTGAATTGGGCCTGGTATTTGTTGATGGTGCTCATGGTTACGGACAGGCCAGTTTTGATATTTCCAGATGGGAAGAATATTTAGTTTCCGGTGGGTTGATGCTTATTGATGATTATGAGAGGGCGGAGCCGGATGTTTTACGCGCTGTTTATGAATACGTAGTATGTTCGGGAAAATTCAAGTCTATCTCTATGCCTATAGACAGGTTGGTAAAAGCAGAAAAAAGGTAAAATTATGAAAAACTCTAGACTGTCAGGTAAATTTATAGTTATACCGTTTCTTTTCTTTTTGTTTTTCTCAAACGTCTGTGCGAGTGTTTATGCCGCGGAGCCAAACCGGTTCCGTTTTATAATCATGGGCTGCGCGCATTTCGCCGCTTTTAACAGCCAAGATTATGAATTATTGGCCCAGAATATAAAAAAGCATAAGCCTGATTTTGTATTATTTTTTTCTGACGCGGTGGATTCCCCCGGAGAGAAGCCCATGTTGGAATTAGGGCAGGATTTTTATCGCGGGATAAATAAAATATCAGGGATACCGGTTTTTGACTTTTTAAATAAACGCTGGTTAACGGATTCATTTTTACCTATGGCCCAAAGCGCTGTTTTAAAAGAAAACCAGTATTCTTTTGAGTATAAGAATAATCTTTTTATTTATCCTGCTCCTGGGGATTCTATCGGCGGGGGAGAAAAATCTATCGCAGAATCCCAGTTGAATTTATTGAAAAATACCATTGGCGGCACTTCTAAATACAATAATATTTTTATATTCACACGCGGCTATTCGTGGTTTGATGAAGAGAAAGAGTGGCCTGAAAATATGTCTTTTCTTGTTAATAATAAGGTAAGGTATATTTTTGGCCCTAACTTGGAATACTTTGATTTAAAGAAAACGGTCAGCAAGTATACAATGTCAAAATTTATGCCGTGTTATTTAAAAAAATGCCCGAAATTTCCCCTCCATCACTTCTTGATGGTAGATGTGGATAAACATAGTACATCTGTGAAATTCATTTCCTTTGCAGGTTCGGCTCCGGAAGACAGGAAAATATTGTCTGAAGAGGATGCCCAGGCTAAATTTCACATCTTCCGGGAAAATGAAAGAAGAGGTTCTTTATTAAATCTGGAGCGTATTGTTGATACTTTAAAAATCAAACCCGGCATGGATATTCTGGATATAGGCGCCGGAGAAGGATTCTTTACCATACTTTTTGCTAAACGATTAAAAGGAAAAGGGAGGGCTTTTGCCACAGAGGTGCAGCCAAGTTGGATTGAGACCATAAGGAAGAAGGTAGGGCAGGAAGGGATTAAAAATGTTTTTCCTGTGCTCGTCCAGGAGGAAGGGGTGGACCCTTTCTACAAGCGGCATAGCTTTGATATCATATTCTTGTGCGAAAGCCATTCTTGCCTGAAGCACCCGGAAGATTATTTCAAGGAATTAAAGCCGTCTTTAAGAAAAGATGGGCGTCTATATATACTGAATAGAGAGAATACTCTTAGCACCGATGATTTTTTCGATTCAGAATTCGGTGATTTTAAAGAAGTAATTCAAGTTTTAATCTCTGGAGGAGAGGGCTCTCCAATCTTTTTGAGGCTTGATAAAGATGTCCGGGATTTTATTAAAAAATGGCGGGGTGAAGACGTTCCTTTTACGATACAGGCAAAAATTACCCGTGATTTTAATAAGATAATTTCTGATAGGGAGTTCTTTAAAGATTACGTAGATTATTATGCCAGAGAAGATATGGTTGTTGAAAAAGATTGTCAACAGCAGCCGGAACAATTCGGTAATTTTACTTCGAGATTTAAGCAGTATAAGTGGTTTATCATAGGCCTCGATAGCTTTGGGGCTTTTGAACGGCGAGGAAAAAGTTCCGCGAATTTGCTTGAAGATCCGCTGCGCACGTTTAACAAAAGATTGCTGACTACGATATTTGATAGCGCAAAACAATCAACGTTTTTGTCTGCAAAGAACAAGGCCATATCGCTAATGGATTCTGCCGGTTATAAATTGGTCCGGGGATACGATTTTAATAAAGACTATTATTTTCTTGAATTTAAGAGGAAACATTGACGCGATGATAAGCCCGGGTTTAATAAAAGAAGCCGAAGAAATAATCAGAGACCTTAAAGAACTGCAGAAAGCAGGGCTCGTTTGCCTTGACGGGCAGTTTTTTCCTACTGTCCATTATCCTCCCATTACCATGTATCTTCCCGTTAATGAGGAAACTCTTTTTAAGGGGTATCGTAATCCGCCTGACGGACTATTTTCTATTTATGTGCATATTCCGTTTTGTATGAAATATTGCGCTTTTTGCCATTATCCGGTCAAGACCGGAGATTTAAGAGAGGAAAAAGATTACTACCTGGGTATGTTAGAAAAAGAGATGGATATCTATATGAGGCGGCTGGGCCTGAAAAGAATCCAGGCCCGTTCAGTCCTTATCGGAGGAGGTACCCCGACCTATTTAACAACGGCTCAACTTGAAAGTTTTCTTTCTGCGTTTACGTCTAGAGTTAATTTATCTAAGTGCACCCAATTCTCTTATGATGTGGATCCTGTAACCCTTCTTGGCCAGGAAGGTAAAGAACGGCTGAAAATCATGAAGTCTTATGGTGTTGGCCGCCTTACCATAGGAGTCCAGTCTTTTGATGATTTGATACTAAAGAGGATGAACCGCCCCCATAATGCCCAAGAAGCCCTTAGCGCAATCCGGCAAGCCAAAGAATCCGGTTTTAAAGTTAATATTGAATTTATATTCGGATATCCCGGGCAGACATTGGAAACCTGGGCTGAAACCATGGAGAAAGCAGCATCTTTAGGAGTTGAAGAAATTCAGAATTACCGTTTAAAGATAATCCCTTATGGAGACCATAACGGCTTCATTTTAAAAGAGGCTAGGCAAGACAGCAAGGATTTGCCCGGCATAGAAGAAACCTTGATAATGAAGAAGCTTGCGATTTTGATTTTATCCCGCCATGGGTATCACGAAAACTTGATTAGGGTTTTCTCTAAGAGCGAAGAGGATTTCTCCCATTATGCGAATGACCAGTGCTGTAATCTATTTGACCAGATAGGTTTTGGGTTGACTGCATTTAGCAGCCTGAGAGACAGGTTCAGCCTGAATACGCAGGATTTTAAGGAATATTATTCTTTGATAAGCCAGGATAAATTGCCCCTAAACCGCGGCCTGGCCAGGAACAAGGATGACCAATTGCGCTGGGCAATCATCTTACCCTTAAAGAACCGCAAGGTTTACAAAGGTTATTATCAGAGAATAACAGGGGTATCGTTAAATGAGGTCTTTAGAAAAAAGATAGAGAAATTGAAGAAATTTAATTTGCTTTATGAAGATAATAAAGTGCTTGCGCCTACAGAGCGGGGGCGCTTCTTTGCCGACGAGGTATGCCAGGAGTTCTTTAACCCTGATTATATGCCTTTCCCGAAGACTGCATATGCCCATGGAGAATTATATCCCTATGATGATTGGGAGCCGTGATGGATATTTCCGTTATTGTCCCTGTATTAAATGAAGATTCCAATATTAAGGCATTATATAAACAGCTCAACGATACATTCGCAGGATGCAAAAGCAGCTATGAAGTATTATTTGTAGATGACGGCAGCACTGATAACAGTTTGCGGGCCCTGGCGGATATTGCTTTACACGACAGTAATATAAAAGTCATATCCTTTGACAGGACTTATGGGCAGGCGTCTGCCGTTGACGCCGGATTTAAAAATTCAAGTGGGGATATACTCTTAACGATAGATGCGGATTTGCAGTATGACCCTGCGGATTTAATGCGTATAGTTAATGAAATTAAATCCGGCAATTTTGATATTGTTTTAGGCCATAGGGTTAATAGGGCGGCGGGATTTATTAAGGCGCTCTCTTCAAAAATAGCAATCTCCGTGAGAAACTTTGTTTTGAAAGAAAGCTATCTAAGCTGTTCCATGGCCGGATATAAACGCGGCTGTCTTAAGAACCTTATGCTTTATGATAACCTGCAGCCGTTAATTCCTGCGCTATTGACTGCCCAGGGGTATAGATATAAAGAAATATTAATTCAGGAGTCGCCGCGCAGGCACGGAAAATCAAAGTATAACTTAAGGAACAGGTTTCTTAAATCCATCTGGGCTTTATTGGCAGTAAAGTGGATGAAAGACAATAAGCTGCGATATAAAATTTTGAAGACACTAAATTAAGTTATGAAAACTAAGAAAAATATTTTACTGCCGATATACATTGCGCTCTGGCTTATTTTCAGTATTTCAATTTTGTTTTATCATAAAAATATGATTTTTCCCAGTTTCTGCGCGGATGGACAGACAAGGGCTGTTTTAGGGGCGAAGTGGATACACGCCCCATTTTTAATGAATGAGCCATACTCCCATAATTCAATATGGCTTCCGTTACAGTATTGGATTATCGGATTGGGATTAAAGATATTCTATGATTTGTATTGGGTGCCTGTTGCTATAAACTTATTATTTAGCGCGGGCTCCCTATGGTTCTTATATAAAATAAGCTGGATGTTTTACGAAAACCGCGTTGTATCTTTTATTAGCGTCCTATTGGCCGGTTCTATTCCCTGGTTTATATGGTTAAGCATATCCGGCATGAGTGAGCCGATGGCTATCTTTTTTATTATCACAAGCGTATTCTTTTATTTTAACTGGCTAAAGGATATCAACAGGATTCAGTACCTTATCTT
>JAQTVG010000094.1 GCA_028706895.1 Candidatus Omnitrophota bacterium | reverse complement strand
AGCGCTGCCAATTGCTGAACACTGGTTATGTTTTTATAAGTCTTATGTATATTCACATCATATACATAAACAACCGGTTCCTTACCCGAACTATAATCCTTGGAAACGATCTTCCCGATGCCCAGCTTAAGGAGATCTATCTGCATGGGCATTTGCTTGGAGGGCTTGGCCTTCTTTTTTTCCTCCTGCTTCATTACCTTCAATTCGTTGACATTCAATTTGCCTTCGGAGTTCTTTATAAGGCCCATTTCCTTCAGTTCTATCTCGGCGTTTGCCAGGTGCAATTTCCTCTTGAGCAAAGCGCCCAGGTCATAGGTAACATTTATTTTTGATATGTGCACAAGGGTCCCCCTGGGGAACCCTTTGGGATTATACATTTTGAATCCTGATATTTTCACGCCCTGGTTAAAGATGCCGAGGGAAAACCCGTCAATATGGACAGGGGCGCCGGTTACCTGCGTTGCTACTACGGTTATTACGGATTTGATCACGAAGTCTTTGAGAATGGCTGCGGCGAGGATGGAAACAACAACTATAAGTGAGACCTTCAGCGGCTTTTTCATAGCTATCCTCCTTTTGGGCTATTTTACCCCGAATAAAGGCCCTCCGCAACATATTTTGTTGCCATGCCGGGTTAAGGGTGTTATATTATAAAAAACAATCCCATCAAACAGAAGGAGAAAAATAATGAAAAAGATCATGCTGGCGTTGATTTTATTGTCAGGTATTTTTTCCGGCGCGGCACTCGCGGCCAAACTCAACAGGATCGAACTTGTTGACGGAAGCGTTATTATCGGCGAGATCTCAGGGGTTAATAACGGCACATATACCGTCAATTCTCAAGGGATGGGATTCCTTCAGATAGAAGAATCGCGGATTAAACAGATCGGCTCCGCTGACTCCAGAAATAGCCCCTCCTTCCCGCAGCCCCAACCCGATGGATCGGTTCAAAATAAGGCGGATGCCATGACAAATAAAATGATGGGGGATCCGGCAACCGTGGGTATGGTTATGTCCCTGCAAGATGACCCGCAGCTTCAGGAGATCCTTCAGGATCCTGAAATTATGGAAGCGATAAAATCCGGGAACTCTGCCAGTTTAGCTAACAACGAGAAATTTATGCGGCTTAAGAACAACCCGAAAATTCAGGCGATAAAAGAAAGAATAGAGTAATGCTCTCCCTAGTCCTGCAAATACCTTCCTACCAGGAATACCAGGTAGTGATGCTAAGCACTTTTAAACAATTAGGGCAGATATAGACAGAAATTGGCTGTATCAACGGCCCGGCAAGGGTCTCCTTTTTCCTGAAGATCTCGGTGAGTTCTTTACTGCAATGCGGGCATACGGCATTGATCTCGTCTTTCGTGGTAATCTTCATTTCATTCCTCCTTATATACCTCAAGAACTTCACCGGTATCTTTATCAACGAATACCCAGATATCCGGAAGCGGCTCTTTATAATCAAAAAGCACTATCTTGTAATTCTTGAGAAAACCTTTCCTGAGGATGCCGTGATTGGGGGATTTGTCCTCCTCCGCCAGGTAACCTATCCTCTCATTCCAGAGCTTCCCGCCCTCGTCATAAATAATACTGACGTCCTCCAGCATAAAATTCTTTCCCTTTACCGCGTCGGTAGCTATGGAAAGAACCTCATCCCCTGTTTTTTCTTCGGCATACAGCAAAGAGGCCGATAAAGACAAAAATACCGCCATTAACACCAGCACCGCAATTTTCTTCATTCCCTCCCCCTTTCCTATAATTTATTAAATGAATTATACTGCAAAAATTCCAGGGACACAATACTTAATTCATGGAAAAAAGTCAGAAAAAAGCGGAATCTGGGAATTGCCATCAATAATAAGGATGTTATAATACGTTCATTAAAATGAAAGGAGGAGGATATGAAAAGAACAATGAAAGCCCTGGTTATCCTGGCTTGTGTATGCGCGCTCCCGCTGTCATACGCGTTTGCCGATGATAGCCAAAAAGGAAAATGCGGTATGGGTATGGCCGGCATGGGGATGCCCGGCATGCGCCATAAAATGAAGGCAATGGATAAAATGAGCTTTGAGGATAGGTTCTATAACAAGGCTATTTTTATTCTTAAGCAGTCCGAAGAGATCAAGCTCACCGCCGGGCAGCAAGATAAGATCTCATCACTGAAACACAAGGTCATGCGCAGCATGACGTTAAAGGAGGCTGAGATTGAGGTCATCGCCATGGATATAATGGAGGCGCTTAAGGCCGACAAAGTAGATATGGGCGCGGTGAACAAGCTCATAGACCAGAAGTATGATCTGAAGAAACAGCAGGCAAAAGAGATAGCCGGAGCCTGTAATGACCTGCGAGCCGTTCTCACCAAAGACCAACAGGATAAGGTCAAGGATATGTGGTATAAACGCATGGTGAAAAAAATGAAGATGGGAGAAGATATGGAGTGCAAATGCCCCATGATGGAGAAGATAATGGGGAAAGGTAAGGAAGGGCATTCCAGTTGATCTCAAGCATAAGCCCCCATTTTCTTCCGCGGGCAGCTGATAAACTAAAACGCCCTGCTAAGTAAATAGCAGGGCGTTTAAATTTTGGCTCAATCTACAGGATTATCCGTCTCTTTTTCTCTGGCGATCCCAGTATTCATCCTCCCAGCGCTTTTTCTCTTCTTCGTGGAGCTTCCTCTCCGGGCGCATTATTCTTTCACTTGCGTCATGCCTTGCTTCTTCCTGCTTCTTTTTTTCCGCTTCCTTCGCTTTTCCCGCTTTTAATATGTAAAATATTATCAACGGAATGGCGCATATTGTTACTATTAATAAAATAATGCTCATTCTTCCTCCGGCTATTTAATTATAGCGCGCCATGCACCGATACATATACAATCTATTTTAATCCAAAATAATAGCCCCCGCAAGCAGTTTATTCGCGATGGCTTCATGGAGATTGGCTGATATTCCTGGCTAAAAAGTTACGACCTTGTCGCTTTCCTTGATGATCTCATACATGTCTTTCATCGTGTTAATAGGGCACATCTCGGTGCCTTCCTGATCGCGGGATTTGATACAGGTGCCGCAAGCAAGTATTTTTCCGCCGGACTGAAGGAGTTTTGCGGCCTGCTCGATAGTGTTGAATTTCTCCGTGCTTATTTTCTGATACTCGACACCCTTGCCGGCCAAAAACACTTTGACCTCATCTCTCTGTCCAAGACAAAAGTTTGCATAACGCAGGGCATTCCAGGCAGTTTCTGCGTCGTTGCTTGAAATAATAACTCCTATTTTCATTATAATCCTCCTTAATGGCAGCCGTGCTGCGCACAGGCATTCTGGATGGTAATTTCTTCAAGCCCACCCTTAATGAACTGACTGGTAATATCCGCGACAGTTCCCGGAATAGCCCGATAAGCCTTAATTCCACCCTCATTAAGTTTTTGAACCGCCCGACCCCCTATTCCGCCGGTAACCACAGCGTCAATCTCCTTACCAATTAACGCATTCATCGGCTGGCACATGCCATGCGCGTGATGTTGATTCGCGTTGTCAATAACCTCAACGGAATCTTTTTCCGTATCAACGATGGTAAAATACGGCGCGCTGCCGAAATGTCCGTAAACCTTTGCGTCCTTACCTTTATTTGTTTCTGTTGGGATACATATTTTCATTTTATTACTCCTCCCTGCTCTGTTAAATTATTCATTTAACCTATCCTCTTGATCTCTCCGCCTTCTATCTTTAAAGCTTTTGCGCTTAAAAGGACATCCGCTATCTTCCTATGCGCCTTCTTTATAATATTACCGAAGGTCTGCCGGGAGATATCCATTTTCTTAGCTGCCTCTTCCTGGTATAAACCTTTCAAATCCGCAAGCCTGACCGCCTCTAGTTCATCCAAGGTAAGATTCACTTCCTCCAGCATATCCAAAGGGATGCCGCGCGGCTTAAAGTAGTTTGTATCGGGATTACATCTTATCCGCCTGCACCTGCACGGCCTAGGCATATTTCCCTTCTTGAGTTATTGGCATATGCTATATATATACTATATCCAGCAAATTTTGTCAAACTAAAATTAAAAACCCGGCTATAAAATTAGCCGGGCTTAAAGAAAATTGGCTCCCTTTTTGAACGAATTTAATAAGTGGCTGAAGGCAGGGAAAATAGAAATACTATGCGAAGAGCCGGCTATAGTTGATTAGCTTTCCCCTCTTTAAACTTCTTTATCAATGAAAATGAATGCCAATATATAAACGGGAAAACTGATAGCGTTGAAAATAAATATTTCTTCGCAGGTAAATCCATAAGTTTGGCGGATTTTACCATATAATTCCTCATTCTCCAAAGCGTCATAATAAAAGCTACTAATAAAGAGACATTGAGCAATACTATTAAGCCGTTTTCTCCTATGCCTAACAAAAATTCTATGGGCAATAGAGCCGCCAGAACCAATAGGCAGCATAAATTAACCGTTGTGTGTATTTTTAATTTCTTAATATACCGGACTAAATTTCCCTCTTCGGCATAAAACATAGATTCAAATTTTGGCCTAATACTCTCTCTTTTTCCGAATATGCCTATTATTAAGTAATACACTCCTATAATTATTGACGCAAGAGACAAGATTGGAAAAACAAAACAAAGAAGTACCATAATAATATATTGCTCCATAGGAAATTTTGGATACAACAAAAGGGTAGCAAGTATTATTGAAAGAATCCATAAACCTAAAGCGAGATAGGCAACTCCCGCTTTACGTAATTCTAATTTGGGGTATTCTTTATCTTCTAATATTTTAGGGATTAAATATGCGGTAAGCCGATTATTTGAAAACAATTTGTGGAAGATAAAAACCATAAAAGGAAGACCCAAGACAAACATCTCAATCAATATTTTCTCCATCTATCCTCCTTTTCTCAAATTATACCACTCCTTTCCAAAATGAGAAGATAAAAATAAAAACCCTCTGCAAGTATTTTTCTTGCAGAGGGTTAGGAAGTCAAACTCCCCCTCTAGGACTCGAACCTAGGACCTGGAGATTAACAGTCTCTCGCTCTACCAACTGAGCTAAGGGGGAATTGTGAGTGGTATTTTAACATTAGATAATCCGGCTTTCAAGGGCTTTTATTTC
>JAQTVG010000093.1 GCA_028706895.1 Candidatus Omnitrophota bacterium | reverse complement strand
GCGCTTAAAAAAGGCATTATGGTTACCGGCCCGAAGAAACCGGTGATACCTCCGCAGCCGAATACCGTTAATTTCAAGGATGGCTGGGAGGTAATGGGCATAGGGACAATCTTTGCCGATAAGGGCGGCACGCAATTACATATCCACGGCAGCATGGGCAAGAAAAATAAAGTGCTCACTGGGTGCGTGCGTGGAAAATCCAGGGTCTTTTTAGTAGTTGAGGCGATAATCTTTGAATTAAAAGGGGTAAAAGCAGCTAAAGCCATTGACCCTGAAACCGGCCTGAACCTTCTTAAAATCTTCTAAAAAACTTTCATATGCTAAAAATCGGGGCATTACAATTAAAATCCAACCTGATCCTTGCGCCTATGGCAGGCATAAGCGACTTTCCTTTCCGCATGCTTAACCGTAAGTTTGGCTGCGAGCTCGCATTTGTAGAGATGATTAATTCCCGCTCTATCAGCCATAAAAGCAGGCATACGCAAAGGATGCTTTTTTCAAATAAGGATGACCGGTTGCTCGGTGTGCAGCTATTGGGTTGTGAAGAAAAGTTTGTGCGTAAAGCCATGGATGTGGTTAACACATATAAATTTGATATTATTGATTTTAATGCGGCTTGCCCGGTGAGGAAAGTTGTGCGCCGCGGAGAAGGCTCCGGTTTATTAAAAGACCCAAAGAAGTTGAATAAGATTTTGAAGATTGTAGTCAAGAACGCTAAAGTGCCGGTGACAGTAAAAATCCGCTCCGGATGGGATAAGGATAGCATAAACGCGAAAGAGGCCGCGCTTTCCTGCCAGGATGCGGGTGTTAACGGGCTTTTTATTCACGGCAGGACAAGGGCGCAGGGATATAGCGGCACAGTTGATTATAATGCGATTAGGCAGGTAAAGGATGCATTAGAGATTCCGGTTATTGCCAGTGGCGATATCTTAAGCCCTCAACTCGCCAAAAAAATGTTTGATGAAACAGGATGCGATGCCATAATTATCGCAAGAGGCGCTTTGGGAAACCCCTGGATATTTAAAGAAATAAAAGGATTGCTTGATAGCGGAGAAGTTGTCCAGAGGCCCGGCATTGAAGAAATCGTTAAGGTAATGCTTGAGCATCTGGATATGTGTATTGATTTTCACGGCGAAAAGAACGGAGTGATAATTTTTCGTAAATTTTTCAGTTGGTATACAAGGGGCTTTCGTAAGGTAAGGCCGCTAAGAGAGCTTTCCAGCCGCGTAAAAACAAGGTTAGAGATGAATGAAATTATCCAGGCAATACCCGGGCACTCTGCCGTATTGGTTTGCCGGTAAGGGGTATGGAGAAATAATGAGGAATAGCGGTATATTGTTTATGATTTTGTTCGCGCTTCCTTTCTTGACGGGAGGTAAAATGAAAGACCAGAATTGTAAGCCGGAAAAAATTCCCATCTTCTTTGTTTCTACAGGTAAAACAGAAGAAGTGTTAAAGGTATGTAAGAGCCAAGCAGAGTGGAAAAAGATACTTACGCCTGAGCAGTTTCGCATTATGAGAGAAGAAGGGACTGAAAGGCCTTCGGATAAATTATGTGAAATACCCAGGAAAAACGGCGTTTATGGATGTGCGGGTTGCGGCACTGATCTTTTTAGCGCCGGGACAAAGTTTGAATCCGGCACCGGCTGGCCGAGTTTTTGGGAGCCGGTTTCAGAGTTAAATATCCGCACACGCGATGATTCAAGTTTTGGTATGCGTAGGGTAGCGGTATTATGCGCGCGTTGCGACGCGCACCTGGGCCATGTTTTTGATGATGGCCCGCCGCCTACAGGCAAACGTTATTGCATTAATTCCGCAGCTTTAGTTTTTATACCACTTAAAAGCGCGAAATTGGAAAAAGCTACATTTGCCGCGGGTTGTTTTTGGGGAGTTGAGGAAGTCTTTCACAACACAAAAGGAGTTATGTTAACAAGGGCAGGTTTTACGGGAGGCACTCTAAAAAATCCTACCTATGAAGATGTGTGTACAGATAAGACAGGACATGCCGAGGCGGTGGAAATTGAGTTTGATCCTTCCAAAGTTACTTATGAAGAGCTGTTAGATGTATTTTGGGGTATGCACGACCCTACCACGCTTAATCGCCAGGGGCCGGATGCAGGATCCCAGTATCGTTCGGCGATTTTTTATCATTCTGCCGCGCAGGAAAAGGCGGCGCGCCTGTCTAAAGAGGGGCTGGAGAAAACGAACCGTTTTAAAAAACCGATTGTAACGGAAATTACAGCCGCCGGCCCATTCTATGAGGCAGAGGAATATCACCAGCGTTATTATCAGAAGCGCGGCATAAAACCTGTCTGCCATTTGCCCCAGAAATAAAATCAGGGGCATTGAACTTTTGGCGTAAAGAGGTATAATATTATCACTGGAGGTAACCGCTATGATAAAGAAGGCTATAGCAATACTATTCTGTTTATTTTTTGTTAGCAAATTTGCGGAAGGAGCAGCTGATATGGATAATAACATAGTAGTTCTTGAAACCACACAAGGTGTAATAGAAATCAGGCTTATGCCTGACGTGGCACCTAAGGCATGCGAAAATTTTACGAAGTTAGTTGAAAAGGGTTATTATAACGGTTTAATTTTTCACAGGGTAATAAAGAATTTTATGATTCAAGGGGGCGACCCTACCGGAACAGGAGCGGGCGGGCAATCTGTATGGGGTGTTGCGTTTGAGGATGAGGTGACGCCTAATGTTACATTTGACAAGCCGGGGTTATTGGCAATGGCTAACGCCGGGCCAAAAACAAACGGGAGCCAGTTTTTCATTACTACGGCCAAGACTCCGTGGTTAAATATGAAGCATACTATTTTCGGAGAGGTTATCTCAGGGTATGACGCGGTGCAGAAGATTGAATATTCCGAAACCGGCCCCTCTGACAGGCCTGTTAAAGAGCAGAAGATTATAAGAGCGTATTTAAAATGAAAAAATGTCCTTATTGCGCCGAAGAAATCCAGGATGAAGCGATAAAATGCAGGCACTGTGGTTCAATGGTGAATAAGCCGCGCGAGAAATGGTATTTTGGGATCCCGTTGTTAACAATAGCTTTTTTGTGCATCGGACCATTTGCCTTGCCATTGGTCTGGTTTAACCCGCGTTTTAGCATGAAGACAAAGATAGCGGCAAGTATTATCATTATTGTGCTGAGTTATTTCTTGGGGTTCATGCTTTTTAATTCTTTACGTTCAATAGGTTGTTATTACAACGCGATTTCTCAAGGGACGCTCTGAATCAAGAGAGGTTTATTATGGATGATGTATATTTAACAAAGGAAGGTTACGAAAAATTAGTTACTGAATTAAATTACCTGAAGAAAGATAAACGCAGGCAATTGAGCAAGGCAATAGGAGAGGCAAGGGCCCACGGCGATATCAGCGAGAATGCCGAATACGACGCGGCAAAAGATGCGCAAGGGATGAATGAAAAGAAGATCTCGGAGCTTGAGCAGAAATTAGCGCACGCGCGGATTATTGATTACGAGAATATCTCTAAAGATGAAATTCTGATAGGCGCAAGGGTTAAGCTTAAGGATTTGGATTCAGGGGAAGTATTTGAATACCTCCTGGTTTCAGACGCAGAGGCGGATTACGAGGAGGGCAAAATTTCCGTTACTTCTCCGGTAGGCGCAGCCTTATTGAACCATAAGGAAAAAGATATAGTTGAATTTAGGGTGCCGGCAGGCGTTTTAAAATACGAGGTATTGGAGATATCAAGGTAGCAACCTTGGGCTTGATTTAGTAATTGTTTAGCGGTAGAATGTTAACAATAGTTAACACCCGGCCTTAAAGGTTAGGTCGGTGCGCCCTTTCTGGGCTAGCACCCAGCCATACAGGATTGGCTGGTATGCACTTTCTGTGCAAGGAGGCTATATGTTAAAAAGCGCAAACTTGGCTAAAGAGATAGTCGTGACTGTTGTGAACAAAATCGGCGTCCTCGCGGATATGTCCAAGATTTTAGCAGACCATGGCATTAATATTGAAGCGGTCGCCGGATATGCGGATGGAGACCAGGCAAAGATAATGCTGGTTACGGATGACAACCTGCGTGCTGTTGACGCGTTAAAGAAGAAAAGCTATAATTCCATTACTGAAAAGGAAGTTATTGTACTTGAACTGGAAAATAAGGCAGGCGCCTTAAAAAATATTACCGGGAAATTGGAGAGCGAAGAGATAGATATTAAATACATTTATGGCACAACTTGCCCTATAGGATGCCCGGCAAGCGTTGTCCTTTCTACAAGCGATAATGAAAAAGCATTAGTCGCTTTCAAGGCGAAGTAATATAAATGGGCATTGTATAAAAAGACTCTTAAGCAAAAATTTGCTTGAGAGTCTTTTTTTAGATATAATGATGTCAGCATGAAGAAGGCATTAAACATAAAATTTATGAAGCTGGCGATTAAAGAAGCCAGGAAGAATATTAAAACGATGGATGGCGGGCCGTTTGGCGCCTGTATTGTAAAAAATGGGCGGATATTGGCAGTAGCCAGGAATACCGTATTAAAGAGCGATGCTACAAGCCACGCTGAAATAAACGCGATAAGGCAGGCATCCCGCAAAATAAAAAATTTTGATTTATCCGGGTGTATAATTTATTCTACAACCGAGCCCTGCCCGATGTGTTTTAGCGCGATACACTGGGCTAAGATAGGTATGGTAATTTACGGCACAACAATTTCTGATGCGAAGAAAATAGGGTTCAATGAGCTGAGTATTTCTTGCAGGGATATGAAAAAAGAAGGCTCAAGCAGGGTTAAGTTGTCTCCAGGTGTCTTAAGAAAAGAATGTGTGCGGCTGCTTAGGGACTGGGGAGTTTTAGAGAATAAGGTATTATATTAGCGGAGGGGAAAATGGATTTTAATGAAATAAAGAAAGAATTGAGCGGTGTTAATTTTCAAACCTTGCGCGTGGATAAAGAGGGTTATTTTGAGGCAGTATTTGTAAAGGACGAACTGGTAAAGCTGGTTTCTCTGCTTCAGAAGGTTTTCGGCGAGCCCGCAGAGCATACTGAAAAAATCCAGCAGATGCTGAAAGACCTCGGCGGTGTTTGGCCGGGCCAGACGCTGTATGTTCTTGATGAGGGAAAAGGCGCTGTGTACGCTATGC
>JAQTVG010000092.1 GCA_028706895.1 Candidatus Omnitrophota bacterium | reverse complement strand
CAGATCCTCTTTCTCTGCCGCTATAATGGGCTTATTGGTAAAGAGGCCATAGCTTGACATCAGCTTCTTTTCTTCCGGGCTAAAAGCAAGATTAAATACCAGTTCTTCTTTTTCTAA
Organism: Candidatus Omnitrophota bacterium; assembly: GCA_028706895.1. Taxonomy (GTDB): domain Bacteria; phylum Omnitrophota; class Gorgyraeia; order Gygaellales; family Profunditerraquicolaceae; genus UBA1562. Next base: position 5,016 of record JAQTVG010000092.1, on the reverse strand, counting down.
GGCGCTTTTTAATTTATTTAACAACACCTTCTCCTCCTGCCCTTCAGCGCGGGAGAGGCGGGTTTCAACAAATTCCAGGTCCTTTAAAATCAGGTCTGCCTTAGAATCCTTCAAAACCAATATAGCATCTGCCTCCAGGGCGTCTTTTTCAGCTACTAACTCGACCTGGACATATGTCTTCTTTTTAGCCTTTACTAATTTATCTACTTCGTCGAGGCGCGCATCTTTAACATTATGTTTTCCCGGAGTTAATTGGGAAATAGAAAATATACCTATTTTCACCTGGCACTTCCTTTCTAGTACTTATGTTAACTCTTCCTGATATTCTTTATGCTGATATTATTTAGAAAAAACGGGGTTAAATTATTCTTCTTCGTCTCGCTTCTTGGTGGCCTGATATTGAATGATAATCATGGAGGCAACCTTGTGAGGGACTTCTTCGTAATGAGAAAAACGCATTGTATACATGCCCCTTCCGCCTGTAATGGAACGTAGGTCATTAGCGTAGGTAAACATTTCAGAGAGGGGAACTTGCGCCTTTAAAACCTGGTTTTTACCCTTGACCTCCATGCCTATAACCCGGCCGCGGCGCGAATTTATATCCCCGCTTATCCCCCCTAAAGATTCTTCCGGGATAACAATATCCACATCCATAACCGGCTCTAAAAGCACAGGCCCGGCAGCCATAATTGCTTTTCTTAAGGCCATGGAGCCTGCAATCTGAAAAGCCATATCAGATGAATCAACTTCATGATAAGAGCCGTCCACTAAACGCACCCGTATATCTACTATCGGGTAACCGGCTACCGCCCCTTCTAAACATGCTTGTCTTACGCCTTTTTCTACTGAAGGGATAAAATTCCTGGGGATAGCTCCTCCGAAAATCTTATCAATAAATTCAAAACCCTTGCCTCTTTCCAAAGGTTCTACTTCAATCCAGCAATCCCCATATTGCCCGCGGCCTCCGGACTGGCGCTTAAATTTACCCTGCACCTTTACGCTTTTACTGATGGTCTCCTTATAGGAAACTTTAGGCGTGCCGAGCTCAACTTCAACATTAAATCTTTTCTTTAAGCGGCTGATCATTACGCTCAAATGCTGGTCCCCCAACCCCGAGATAATCATTTCTTTGGTCTGCGGGTCATGCGTCACCTTAAACGTCGGGTCTTCGGAAGCCAATTTATGCAGCGCCCCGGAAATCTTCTCTTCGTCCTGGCGGGATTTCGGCTTTACAGACGCGGATATGGCCGGTTCAGGAAAAATAAGAGGTTCAAATAAAAACTGATTCTTTTCATCGCAGAGCGAATCTGAAGTCAAAGTTTCTTTTAACTTGGCGATAGCCACAACATCACCGCAGGAACCGGCCTCAACAGCCCTTTGTTCTTTGCCCTGGAGGATATAAATCTGCCCGATCCTCTCTCTTGTCTTCTTGCTAATGTTATAGAAACCTGTATTAGATAATAAAGTCCCGGAAAAAACGCGTAATAACGTAAGCTGCCCCACATAAGGGTCGGATATGCTTTTAAATACAAATGCGCTAAAAGGCGCATCAGTCTTGAATGTGACCTCTTTTTTGTTTTCAGCGCTTGTTGGATTATGGGCTGCTATTTCTGCTCTTTCCGCAGGCGACGGCAAATACGCGATAATCGCATTAAGCAATTCTTCTATGCCTTTATCGGTTAAACCGGAGCCTGATATCACGGGAAAAATATTGCGCTTGATTACTGCCTGGCGCAAACCATTGCTTAATTCTTCGCTAGAGAGCTTCTCGCCTCCCAGATATTTTTCTAAAAGTTTATCGTCGCTCTCCGCAATGGTCTCTACTAAATCCGGAGCATCCAAAGAAACAACCTCTACCGCCTTCCTGGAGAGCCTTTCCTTTATATCTAAAAGGGCTTTTTTTGTATCCGCGCCTTCTTTATCCGCCTTATTTATAAATATTACACAAGGTAAACCTGCTTCTTCGAGAATCCCCCAAACACGCTCAGTGCCTACTTCTACGCCGGCTATCGCATCTACGACTATGACTGCGCTATCTATCGCGCGTACCCCTGAAATCACCTCTCCGAAAAAATCTGCGTAACCCGGAGTATCTATAATCTGAATCCGGTAACCTTTATAGTCGCAATACAGGAAAGCGGAATTAATGGAATTTTTTCTCTCTATTTCGTCAAAACTATAGTCGCTTACGGTAGTCCCGTCGGCTATTGTTCCTTTTCTAGTAGTAGTTTTACAAAAATAGAGGAGGCTCTCCGAAAGGGTGGTTTTTCCTGACTGGGCATGGCCTAAAAGAATAAGGTTTCTTTTTTTCTGGGCATCCATGACAGAAGCTCCTTTTTTTGCGGACTAAAACAACAAGGAGATTATATTATATAATAGCGGCTATATCGGGTCAAGGACAAAAGCTCAAGATTTTAGATGATGCTTTTAGCGGCTGCCTTGCCTTACTTTCTCACAGCACCGCTTGCTCGCCCCAGCGAGGCTCGCTGCGCTTCAGGAAAATTCTCGCTCTGCCCGACAGGTATTAGCGAGGCAACCCTGCCCGCTCGAATTTTCTAGATGCTGTTCGAAATCAAGCCAAGCCATCCGCTAAATGATGCTATCTATATATACGAGTAATAGTTTTGCAGAGGGATTTGTGAGCGTGCATTAGAAAATCTTTGGCACTTCGCCTTACGGATAGAGTCTGCAAGGATTTACGACGAGTGAGTGCAGGAACTGACCTTCGTTATACGTGTGTCGGAATTCCTGCAAACGAACGAGGAGTAAACCGCAGCAGACGGCAAAGATTTTCAGCACGCGAATAAATCCTACAGCAAAATTGTTATCTATGTCTATAGACGATACAAAAAGCTTAAAGCTTGTCAGGGGCAAGACTGTGGGCGCACAATCCAACCCCATTTATCCGAACCATTTACCTGACACCACCAATCCTCATAATTCGTTGATGGATTATATCGATAACCCCATGTATATGGAACCGATGCCGCAGGAGATTTTCCGCCGCTGGTACACCTGTATGCGTAGACGCCTATTACAGGATCCCCCATGCTAGACTGAAAATATGAGTAACGAAAATAATAACTTGAAGTACATGAGGTTGGGAGTTGATCTGAAGCCGAACCAATGCCGACATCACTAGCGGTCTCGCCAGTACGTGTAGTATTAGTTAAATAATATTGCTGATGGAGTTTACGGACTAATCCAAAACTTGTTTTTGCCTCAGCCCCGCGGCCGCTTTCCACAATATTTGTATATTGATTAAGACCTAGGGTGGCAAGGATGCCTACAATAATAATTACTATTATTAATTCCAGGAGGGTAAAACCGTTTTTCTTTTTAAGGTTAGCTAATTTGAAACTAACAATCATTACAGCCTAAAGGTTTAACTTGCGGTTTTGCGCGTGTTCGTTAGGGAGTGGATTTATTCCAAGTAGGTATAAATTTTACCTTTATAGTTACGCAGGACGTATTTGCCTTTGGCCTGGGAAAGCACATAGTTCGGGCCAACCGGGATTTTTCCACCGCCGCCCGGCCCGTCTATAACATAAGTAGGCACAGCGTAGCCTGAAGTATGGCCCCTTAATTTTTCTATGATATTTATACCTACTGCTACCGGCGTGCGAAAATGCTGCGTTCCTCTCACAGGGTCGCACTGGTAGATATAATATGGCCTGACCCTTATCTGCAATAATTCATGCACGAGGCGTTTCATAATATACGGCCGGTCATTCACTCCTTTTAAAAGGACGCTCTGGCTGCCCAGGGGGATACCGTTATCGGCCAGCATATCGCAGGCGATTTTACAACGTTTAGTAATTTCTTTAGGGTGGTTAAAATGGATACTGACCCATATAGGCGCGTATTTCTTAAGGGTATTTGCCAATTTCTCGGTAACACGGTGCGGCAATGTCACAGGGACGCGGGTGCCTATCCTTAGAAATTCTATATGGGATATAGAACGCAGTTTCTCTAATAAGCTTTCTATTTCTTCGTCCTCTAATATAAACGGGTCTCCGCCGGATATAAGCACATCCCTGATTTTCCTGTTTGATTTTATATATTCAATTGCCGCGTCAAACCTTCCGGGAGAATTATTCTCTACATGCTCTCCTACTAACCTGCGCCTTGTGCAGTGCCGGCAATACATTGCGCATGCTTCAGTAGCCAGCAATAAAACCCTGTCTGGATAGCGGTGCACTAAATGCAGCGCCGGCGAATCCCTGTCTTCTGCGCAAGGGTCAACCATTTCATGCGGCCCCACAATAAATTCAGAAACAACCGGCACAGCCTGGCGCCTGAAAGGGCAATTGGGGTCTTCAGGGTCAATTAAAGTCGCCCAATAAGGCGTTATTGCCATAGATAACCTGCCGCTTGCCTTTTTTATCCCCGCCTCTTCTTCGGGAGTTAATTTTATAACTTGCGCGAGGTCGTCTTTAGAGCGTATGCGGTTCTTTAACTGCCAATGCCAATCCTCCCAATCAAGGGGATTTACATCCTTATATAAACTTATCTGTTGATAATCCTGCGGCCTGCGGGAAACACGTGGTTGCTGAGGAGCTTCAGAAGTTAATTTTTGGTTCTCCGCTACTGCATTATTACCCATATTAATTTGTCCTCCGTTCAGAGGCACCCAGCAATATTGCCTCAATAATATCTTCATATTTCATTCCCGCGGCATATGCCATAATGGGGAAATTTGATTCCGTCGGGTTAAGCCCGGGCAACGGATTTATCTCTAATACATAAGGAATACCGTCTTTACTTAAACGTATATCTGTGCGCGAAATATCAAAACATCCTACCGCCTGATGAGTCTTTAGCGCCACATCTTTTACTAATTCTTCCGTTTCTTTGTCTAAGCGCGCGGGGCAATGAAATTCCGGGACAAGGCCAAACTCCGCGTTTCCCTGAAACTCCTTCATCCGCCAGGAATAAAAATATTCACCGCTTTTTTTACAGGTTGAGAAATCTATTTCCAGGATAGGCAATATCGTAACTTTGCCGTTCTCCAGG
>JAQTVG010000091.1 GCA_028706895.1 Candidatus Omnitrophota bacterium | reverse complement strand
AGCAAAGGATTACACATTTGAAAACTTAAAGATTCTTTCCCAGGCAGTAGCTGATTATTTGGGTTCAGGTAAATCCGCAGCCGTAGGTTACGATACGCGTTTTATGTCAGGGCGTTTTGCCGAGGTTGTTTCAGAAGTCTTCAGGAATAACGGTATTAAAGTTGTTCTTTCTGACAGGGCAATTCCTACGCCGGCATTAAGCTTTGCCGTGAAGAACAGGCATTTGGATTTAGGCATTATGATTACCGCATCCCACAACCCTCCTGAATATAATGGTTTTAAGATTAAAAATTCTTCCGGCGGCGCGGCAGATTTGGAAGTAACGCGCGATGTGGAGAGCCGTTTAGGAAAGACTCCCGTTAAAGAAGCCGCACAAGATGCGCAAGAGATAGCGAAGCAGGATTTAGCAAGCGAGTATGTAAAATTCATTCGTAATTATATTGACTTAAAAAAGATAAAGAGCAAACGGTTTAAGGTGCTGGTTGATTCAATGTATGGTTCGGGCGATAGCTTTATTGCTTCGGTCCTCAAGGGCACAAACATAAGATTGGAGTTTATGCGCAATACCGTTAATCCTTATTTTGACGGAAAGGGCCCGGAACCGGTTGAACAGAACTTGAGTGTTTTGAAGGAGAGGGTTAAAAAAGAAAAATTTGATTTAGGCATAGCCCTTGACGGCGACGCAGACAGGATTGCTGCGGTTGCGCCCGGAGGCGTATTTATCCACCCGCAAAAAATACTGGGGTTACTCGCATTGCATCTTAACCAGGACAGGAAATGGTCAGGCGGAATTGTCAAGACGATAGTAGGCACGACCATGGTTGATAATATAGCCAAATTTTTAAATGTCAAACTTTATGAGACGCCGGTTGGTTTTAAATATATCTCAAGCCTCATGGAAACACAGGATATCATTGCCGGAGGAGAAGAGGCCGGAGGCATGGGCGTAAAAGGTTATATACCGGAACGAGACGGCACTATGGCGGGGCTTTTACTTTTAGAGATGATGGTTTACCGCAATAAAGATATCCTGAGGATTTTAAATGAAACAGAGAAGCAGTTCGGCAAATATTATTATTTACGCAATGATTTGCATTTAGATACGCGTGTAGAGCCCAGAAAAGAGCATCTTCCAAGCGGACTGTTAGGGAAAAAAGTAATCCAGGTAAAAGATTATGACGGAATAAAACTGATTTGTGAAGACCAGAGTTGGCTTATGTTCAGGGCTTCAGGCACAGAGCCTATTATGCGCATATATGCAGAGGCAAAGAGTTTGGCTAGGTCTAAACAATTACTTGAATACGGTAAGGATTTAATCGTTAAGCATGCTTTATAGTTTCTTAAGGTTCATATCGTTTCTTATTCTCAAATTTTTATTCCGCCTTAAAGTAAGAGGAATTGAGAATATACCTAAAAGAGGGGGTTTTATTTTAGCAAGCAACCATGCAAGTTACCTGGATCCTATAGCTGTAGGGGTTGCCTGCAACCGTAAATTAAATTATATGGCTAAAGAAGAATTATTTCATGCTCCAGTGCTTTCCTGGCTTCTTCCCCGGATATGCGTTTTTTCGGTTAAGAGGGACTCTGCTGATTTGTCGGCTATAAAAGAAGCTATGCGTAGAGTTAAAAAAGGCGGGGCATTGGTTCTTTTCCCCGAAGGCACACGCACATCGGGCGATGCTGCCGCTAAACCGTATCCGGGAGTAGGATTTTTAGCTGCCAAACTCAATGTTCCCGTAATACCCGCTTTTGTAAAAGGCACGCAAAATGCTCTGCCGCGCGGAGCTAAAACCATTCATTTAACAGAAGTTTCAGTATGTTTTGGGAAGCAAATTTCTATAGAAAGGAGGATGCCTTATCCGGATATCGCCGAACAGATAATGGATAGTGTCAGGCATCTTTCATGCTGAGTGTTAAATTAGCCCAACAAAATTATTCCGGTTTAAGAGTTCCTTTCCGCAGCAATTTCCGTAATATATCCAACGATATAACTTTTGGTTTCATAGATATTTTTGCAAAATTCCTTGTAAAGGAGGTGTTTGTTACTGCTATGCCGTAAAGATTCGTTAAAATATATAACTAACAAGATAAAAAACAAATAACTAAGACTAAAAAATGGAGGTAGTTTAAAATGACAACAGAAAGATCAGTTATGGAAGAGCTTTATAATCAGAGCATAAAGATATTGAAGGAAGGCCAGATTATAAAGGGTAGGATTGTATCTATCAAAACAAAGGAAATACTGGTTGATGTTGGGTTTAAATCCGAGGGAATTGTTCCTATCATCCAGTTTAGTAAAGAGGATTTAGTCGTGGGTAAGGAGCTGGATTTCTTTATTGATTGCATTGAAGACGACTCGGGGATGATCGGGCTCTCCCGCGATAAAGCTATACGTATACAAGGATGGGATAAGATTGTCAAGAATGCCAATGAAGGCGCTTTAGTTGAAGGTAAGCCCGTTAAGAAGGTAAAGGGCGGATTCCTGATTGATGTCATGGGAATAGAGGGTTTTCTGCCTACGTCTCTTTCTTCTTTCAGGGGCCTCACGGACAAGAATATCCTGTACAACACGTTTAAATTCAAGATTATCAAGGTAAATAATCTCAGGCACAGCATAATATTGTCGCATCGCGAAGCAATGCAAAAAGCCAGAGAAGAAGCAAAGGAAAAGTTATGGCAGGACTTGAAGATCGGGGCAATTCAACCGGGCACAGTCAAGGCCATAACTGATTTCGGCGCATTTATAGACCTTGGAGGCGTGGACGGCCTTTTGTACATCACCGATATGTCCTGGTCTAAAATCAGCCATCCTTCCGAGATAGTAGCATTGGGGGATAAGATTGATGTAGTTATCCTGAATATGGACAAGGAATCCGGTAAAGTTTCGCTGGGGTTGAAGCAGAGGTTTCCTGATCCATGGCAGGATATTGAGACAAAATATACCGTGGGTTCCAAGGTAAAAGGTAAAGTTGTAAACATCCTGCCTTATGGGGTCTTTGTGGAACTGGAAAAAGGCATTGAAGGCCTTGTTCACGTATCCGAGATATCATGGACAAAAAGGGTAGGCAATCCCGGAGAAATGTTTGCTATAGGGGATATGGTAGAGGTCCAGGTATTAACCATTGATAAAGAATCGCGCAAGATTTCCTTGAGCCTTAAACAACTTGAGCAAAATCCGTGGTTAGTAGCAGAAGCTAAATACCCGGCAGGCACAAAAGTCCAGGGGAAGGTAAGGGGCTTTACTGCATACGGGGTCTTCGTGGAATTGGATAATAGCCTGGAGGGAATGGTCCATATTTCAGATATTTCCTGGACCAAGAGAATAGCCCATCCTCAGGATATGTTTAAGAAGGGCCAGAAAATGGAAGTGGTTGTGCTTTCGGTGGATGCCCAAAACAGGCGCATTGCCTTAGGTTTAAAACAATTACAGCCGAATCCCTGGCCGGAAATTGCTACTAAATATCCCGCGGAGACTCTTTTAGAAACAGAAGTCGTGAATATAACCGATTTCGGGGTATTTGTTAAGATTAACGATGACCTGGAGGGCTTGGTTTACGCCAGCGAAATAGACAAGGAAGCTGTGGCGCAGTTAAAAGCAGGCGATAAGCTTCAGGCAAAAGTAATTAAAGTGGACGCAGAGCAGGCGAAGATAGGCTTATCTGCAAGAATATAGAGGTGCAAAATGGATATTAATAAACAGTTAGAGATTATCAGGCGCGGTGCAGTTGAGATAATTTCAGAAACAGAACTGAAAGCAAAGTTAGAAGAGAGCGTAAAACACAAAAGGCCGCTGCGTATAAAAGCTGGTTTTGACCCAACTGCACCGGATATCCATTTAGGCCACACTGTATTACTAAGGAAGCTGCGCCAGTTCCAGGACTTGGGCCACCAGGTTATATTTTTAATCGGTGATTTTACCGCGCGAATCGGCGACCCTACCGGAAGGCAGGAGGCAAGAAAACAACTGACGAAAGAAGAAGTATTGGTAAACGCCGCTACTTATAAAAGCCAGGTTTCCAAGATACTGGATGTGGATAAAATACAGATAACCTTTAACAGCGAGTGGTTTGACAGGATGACTGTGCTGGATATGCTTAAGCTGACCACGCACGCTACGGTTTCCCAGATGCTGGCAAGGGCCGATTTCAAAAAGAGGATGTCAAAATCAGAAGATATTTCACTTCTGGAGTTTATGTATCCGCTTTTACAGGGTTATGATTCAGTAAAGTTAGAGGCGGACATTGAACTAGGAGGCACCGACCAGATATTTAATCTTCTGGTAGGCAGAGATATACAAAAGGATTTTGGCCAGGCGCAGCAGGTAGTTATTACTATGCCGCTTTTGGAAGGCACTGACGGTGTGCAGAAGATGAGCAAGTCTTACAAGAACTATATCGGTATAAGCGAAAAACCCGAAGAGATGTTCGGAAAGATTATGTCCGTATCCGATGAAATGATGTTGAAATATTATACGCTGCTTACTGATGAAGATTTAGGGGTTGTTAAGAAAATGCATCCTAAAGAAGCAAAATTAAACCTTGCCGAAAATATTACCCGTCAATACCACGGAAAAGATGCTGCCGAAAAAGCAAGGCAGGCCTTTGAGCAGGTTTTTAGCAAAGGGGAATTACCTGAGGATATCCCCGTATATAAGCTGAAGAAACATAATTCCACTATAATTGATATTATTCTGGATAGCGGGTTAACCGCCTCTAAAAATGAGGCGCGCCGTTTAATACAGCAGGGCGGCGTATCTTTAGACGCAGAACGCCTGGATAAAGAGGATATGGTTATTGATAGAGAAGGGATTTTAAAGGTAGGCAAGAGGCGTTTTCTAAAATTGGTAAAGTAATGTTAAGGCACATAAAAAAAATTGACACCTTTGGCAGGAATATAATCTTTGTATTTTTAGGCACGTCTTTGGCTAATGTGCTTAACCTGCTCTATCAGCTTTTACTTGCGCATAATCTGTCCAGTATTGATTTTGCGGGTTTTAGCTCGTTACTTGCTATAGCTACGTTGTTTTCAAGCCCTCTAGTTACCGTGCAGACAGCGATAGCCAAATATACAGCGGAATTTAACGCGCATAACCAGGCCCAGAAAATCCAGGCCTTATTGGCCAGCCTTATCAGGAAGACTTTGTTCCTGGGGGTTGTTACTTTTAT
>JAQTVG010000090.1 GCA_028706895.1 Candidatus Omnitrophota bacterium | reverse complement strand
CCACATCTTGAATAAATTCGGAGAAGAATACCTGCCGAAAGAACCCAATACCTACAAATTAAAAAAACACGCGCAGGCAGCGCACGAAGCAATAAGGCCGAGCTTGATTTCGCATACACCTGAGAGTTTGAAACAGTATTTAACCGAAGACCAGTATGAATTATATGAGTTGATTTACCGCCGTTTTATTGCCAGCCAAATGACCCCCGCGCGCTATATGGTAACTACAGCTAATATTATGGCAGGCAAATACCTTTTTACGGCCTCAGGCACTAATACTATTTTTGACGGATTTATGGCGATTTATAACCAGGAAGACGACGAGGATAAAGAAAAGAATATCATACCCGCGCTTGAAAAAGATGAAATCCTGGATTTGATTAAATTAACGCCCTCGCAGCATTTCACTAAACCGCCGGCGCGTTTCTCCGACAGTTCCCTTGTAAAGGCCCTGGAAGAAGAAGGTATCGGCAGGCCGTCTACTTACGCTCCGATAATACAGACCCTGGTTTTACGGGATTACGTGCGCAGGATAAAAGGGTATTTTCATACTACGGAGCTCGGTTTTAAAGTATGCGAAATGCTCGTTGAATATTTCCCCAAGATTATGGATGTTAAATTTACCGCGCTTATGGAAGAAGAGCTTGATGAGATTGAAGAGGGTAGGCTTGCGAAAACAAAAGTCCTGGAAGATTTCTACGCGCCTTTTAAAGACAGTTTGGATTTTGCGCAAAAGAACATCAAAAAAGAAGTTATAGAAACAGGAGAGGTTTGTGATCAATGCGGCGCGCCGATGATTATAAAATGGGGCCGCCGCGGAAAATTCCTGAGCTGCTCGGCTTATCCAAAATGCAAGAATTCCAAATCCATAACCACAGGCGTAAAGTGCCCCCAGCCAGACTGCGGCGGAGAGCTTATAGAGCGGCGCTCTAAACGCGGGTTCTTCTACGGCTGCTCTAATTATCCTAAATGCACATTTATTTCAAAGACGCTTCCGCAGGAGGAAGATAAAAAACCCGAAGAAAACGCCAATGGATAGGTATATTGAAAAGTTTATCCGGTATTTAGAGATAGAAAAGAATTACTCTAAGAACACAATAGACAACTATAAGCTGGACCTGGAGGATTTTATTAAATTCTTAGGCGAGTCTCCTTTAGAAAAAGTTGATTACCTGGTTTTAAGAAAATACCTGGCAGGGCAGAAAGAAAAGAGTTTTTCAAGCAGGACAGTCGGCCGGCACCTGTCTAGCTTGCGGAGTTTCTTCAAATTTTTAATCCGCGAGGGTTATCTTAAAAATAATCCCGTAGCAGGGCTCTCCAGCCCCAAGCAGGATAAACATCTGCCTCAATTCCTCACAGAAGACGAGGTAACCAAGTTAATCGGAGCTGTCCAATTAAATGAACCGAGGGACTACAGGGATAGGGCGGTTATAGAAACATTTTATTCTACCGGAATAAGAGTAAGCGAACTGGTGGGCTTAAATATAGATGACGTGGATTTTATCGGAGGAGTAGTAAAAGTATTGGGCAAGGGCAGGAAAGAGCGTATTGTGCCTATAGGCGACCAGGCGCTCTCCACAATAAGGGATTATTTAGATAAAAGGAAGAAGCAAAAGGAGCTAAACGCCTTATTTTTAAATAAAAATGGTAAGCGTATAAGCGATAGGGGCATCAGGAATGTTATTGATAAATATATCCGTATGGCGAGCCTAAAACACGGGGTCTCTTGCCACACGTTAAGGCATTCTTTTGCTACGCATATGTTGGACCACGGGGCAGACCTAAGGAGCGTCCAGGAGTTGCTCGGCCATGTAAATCTTTCTACAACGCAGATATATACCCACCTCACAACAGAAAAACTTAAGAAAGTGTACGATAAAGCACATCCGAGGGCTTAATTTAGTAGTTAAGGAATAGCCATGTTTATTATTTACGACTTTATAATTTTAGTAGTTACATTATTTTATCTGCCGGTATATTTTTTTAAAAGAAAATTCCATTCCGGTTTTAAAATGCGTTTTGGGTTTTTGCCGGGGGGCCTGGAATTAAACAGGCCGATTTGGATACACGCGGTAAGCGTCGGCGAGGCAATAGCGGCAAAAAATCTGGCCAGGGGTTTGCGGTTACTTTATCCGGATAAAAGATTTTTTATTTCCACAGTTACCCAGACAGGCAATAAAATCGCTAAATCCTTTGCTACAGAAAAAGATTTTGTAGCTTATTTTCCTTTGGACCTGAGTTTCATTGTAAGGAGTTTTGTAGATAAGGTTAATCCTTCTTTATTTATTGTAATGGAAACCGAAATCTGGCCGAATTTGATTTCTTATCTTTACCGCAAGGGCACGCCTGTTGTTTTGGTAAATGGCAGGCTCTCCGACCGTTCTTTTAAAGGATATAGGAGTATAAAATTTTTATTAAAACCAATCTTAAGTAAAATTAAACTCTTCTGCGTGCAGACGCCTGTTGATGGAGAGAGGTTAACGCGCCTGGGAGTTGATAAAGAGAGGATACGGGTAACCGGCAATATGAAGTTTGACGGAGCGGATTATTCGGATAAAAGAATCATAGATTCCGCCGATAAATACAGGGCTATTTTGGAACTGGGAAGGGATGAGAAGCTGTGGGTTTGCGGCAGCACGCATAGCGGCGAGGAAGAAATTATCCTGGATGTTTACAGGAGCCTGTTGGGCGAGTTTCCTGAGCTTAAGCTTTTAATCGCTCCGCGGCATCCTGAGAGGGCGCCTGAGGTAGGTAATATTATATCTAAGTTTGGATTCTGCGCTGCTTTTGTTTCGGGCCTGCCGCTTAAACAGTGCAACTGTATCTCTAAACCGGTATTTGTTCTTGATGTAATCGGAGAACTCATATACTACTATAATATCGCAAGCTTTGTTTTTGTGGGAGGAAGCTTAGTAAGAAAGGGCGGCCATAACATTCTGGAGCCGGCTAGCCTCGGCAAGCCTGTGATAACCGGGCCGCATATGTTTAATTTCCGCGATATCGCAGGATTATTCATAGAGAACAAAGCGGCGCTTCTTGCGTATGACAAAGAAGAGCTTTGGGCGAATATGAGGGATTTGTTAAGAAATCCCGGCAAGATTACAGAATTAAACGAGCGTGCCAGATCAATTATTTTACAAAATAAAGGCGCGACCTCCGCGAATTTAAAATTTATAGAGACATGTATAAAGTAGAAGTCACAAACAGCCGGGGTATGTTGTTTAAAGCAAGGTCCGGCAATTATGAATTTACTATTGATATAAAAGACGAAGGCATAAGCCCTCCGGATACATTGCTGGCGAGTTTAGCCAGTTGCATGGGCGTGTATGTCCGTAAATATTGCGAGAGCGCAAGCCTCAAATTGGATACTTTTAGCGTAAACGCCGAAGCGGAACTTTGCGAAGACAAGCCGATGAGGTTTAAGCAAATAATGATCAGTATTGATTTAAAAGGGGCGGAGTTTGACGAACGCAGGAAGCAGGCAATAATTGAATTCGTAAAGAATTGCCCGGTCCATAACACTTTAAAGATGGGCCCGGATATTGACATAAAAATAATCTGATGAGCACCGGCATTAAAATAATCCTGGCAGTCCCGGACCTGAAATTAAGGGAGATATTGCTGTATCTCCTTAAGTCCTGGGAATATAATGTGGTGGTACCGCAAGACGGGGAAGACATAACACAATACCTGAAAAAAGAAAACCCCAACCTTATTATTATAGACGCTGCCTTGAATAATAAAAATGGCCTGCATATATGTAAAGAAATAAAAAACGACTTCCTTACTTCTTATATCCCTACTATCGTTTTAATAGATAAAAGGCAATTGCGCAGGGACCTCTTAAGCATAGAACAGGGCGTGGATGATTACCTGATAAAGCCCCCTGACCCGATAGATTTAGAAATCAGGATAGTTTTGGCTCTACGCAGCGCCGCCCATAATTTTAATGCCAATGCCCTGACGCGCCTGCCGGGAAATAAACTTATTGAAAAGGAGCTGATTGAAAGACTGGATTCCGGGCACCGTTTTTCATTTCAATACATTGATATTGATAATTTTAAATCCTTTAATGATAAATTCAGGGGCAACCAGGTTATAAGGGAAGCGGCAGGCATTATATCCAAGAGCGTTAAGGCATACGGCAGCGTTAAGGATTTTGTCGGGCATATAGGCGGAGACGATTTCGTGATTATTACGGCTCCTGATAAAGCCGAGACTATCGCTAAACACATCATCAAAGATTTTGATGCCATTGTTCCCGCGCATTATTCCAATTCAGACATAAAAGACGGTTTTATCTTTGCCCGCGACAGGAACGGTAAGCTTACGAATATACCTTTGATGAGTTTATCCATAGCTATTGTAGATAATACAACAGCCAAGGTATCAAATCTTTTTGAGTTAATGGACGTTACGGCTGAACTGAAGAATTACCTGAAAGCCATGCCGGGCAGTAATTTTATGGTGAATAGAAGAGTTGTTAATAAGGGTATTGGAGGCAGGAGCCAGGGGCAGAGGCGGGCTTCTAATGCTGCTAAAGAACCATCTCTAAACTAACACCCAAACATATACCTGGCCTTATTGGATAGGCCAGTATGCGCTTTTTGCGCAAAAGGATTGTTTGGTGCGCCCTTTCTGGGCAGGGAGGATCAGCTATGGATTGGAAGATATTCTTTGCGACATTCACGGCGATATTCTTGGCGGAACTGGCGGATAAAACTCAACTGGTAGGGATAAGCATGGCAGCGGAATCAAAGAAGCCTTTGCAGGTGTGGCTGGGTTCTGTATCCGCGTATATAATCATTACCGCTATTTCGGTTTTTCTGGGGGCTGTTTTGGGCAAGTATATAAACCCGTCTTTTATAAGATACGCAGGCGCAGCGTTATTTATAGGAATCGGCATATTGATGTTTTTTGGGAAACTTTAACTGATGATAACTTATATTTATAGTTTAGCTACTGATAAGAAAAAAGGTTCCGCGGCGGGAGCAATCAAATGCTTCCTGTATTTTTTCTCGCTTATCTATTGCCTGGTTGTCGGGGTGTTGATTTTTATATACCGGATCAAGCCTTGCCGCCTGGGTTGCAAGGTCATCAGCGTAGGCAATATTACTTTAGGTGGAACAGGTAAGACTTCGCTTGTATTGTTAATCGCCCGGTATTTAAAACAAAACGGGCATAAAGT
>JAQTVG010000089.1 GCA_028706895.1 Candidatus Omnitrophota bacterium | reverse complement strand
AACAAGGCCTGATGAGATAAAAGAAAATTTAATTAAGCAGATTACCGGCAGTGTTCTTTGGGAAGATTCCATGAAATTCCTGTTGTCAGAAGGTATAAAAAATTTCATAGAATTCGGGCCGGGTAAAGTTTTAAAAGGGTTAATGCGGCGCATTGATGATACGGCGCAGGTAATAAATATTGAGAAGAAAGAAGACATCCTTAAAAAGGAGTAAGCCAAAATGCGTTTTGAAAATAAAGTAGCTTTTATAACCGGAGCGGCTCAGGGGATCGGAAGGGACATTGCCTTGAAGTTTGCCGCCGAAGGCGCGGACATTGTTGTTGGTGATATAAACCTCCAGAAGGCAACCCAAACCCAAGGCGAAATTGAAGCTTTGGGCAGGCAGGCTTTGGCGCTGGAGCTGGATGTCACTGATTACACGAAAATAAATGACGCGCTAAACAAAATTCTTGACAAATTCAAGAAGGTTGATATATTAGTTAACAACGCTGGTATCACCAAAGACAATCTTATGCTTCGTATGGGTGATGCAGAGTGGGATGCGGTGCTTAATGTAAACCTTAAAGGGACATTTAACTGCACAAAGGCTGTATCCCGCATAATGATAAAACAGCGTTATGGCAAGATTGTAAATATTGCTTCGATCATTGGTATAATAGGTAATCCTGGGCAGGCAAATTACGCGGCTTCCAAGGCAGGAATAATCGCCTTGACCAAGACTACGGCTAAGGAGTTCGCCAGCCGCAATATAAATGTTAATGCCGTAGCGCCAGGGTTTATCCAGACTGAAATGACAGCCAAGCTGCCGGAAGAGCTAAAGCAAAAGATGCTTAGCGCAATTCCATTAGGCAAGTTTGGCAGCCCTCTGGATGTTGCTAATGTATGCGCATTTTTAGCATCTGAGGATGCCAGTTATATTACCGGCCAGACAATAATAGTGGATGGCGGTATGGTGATGGTTTAAAAAGGAGGAGATAAGAATGGCAGTGCAAGATAAGGTTAAATCTATAATAGCAGAGCAACTGGGAGTAAAGCCGGAAGAAGTCACTCCTGAGGCATCTTTTATTGATGACTTGGGTGCAGATTCTTTAGATACGGTAGAGCTGGTAATGGCCTTGGAAGAGGAATTTGGCATTGAAATACCAGATGAAGACGCCGAAAAGATTACTACCGTGGGCGATGCTGTTAAATATATTGAAGAGAAGACTGCTAATAAGTAGTCATCAATATAAGGTTGATTTTTAAATTCTACCCCGCCTTTTGACTTTTGGCGGGGTAAATTTTAAACGAAATATATGCAAAAAAATAGAGTAGTAGTGACAGGGTTAGGAGTAATAACTCCTCTTGGCAATGACGTGCTTACTCTCTGGGATGCTTTAAAAGCAGCCAAGAGCGGTGTCGGCCTTATTACGTCTTTTGACGCAACGGCATTTGATTCGCGCATTGCCGCTGAGGTCAAAGGTTTTGATCCTGTTTTGTATGGCATATCGGTTAAGGATGCAAGGCGGCTGGAAAAATTTGTCCAGTATGCGATTGCTTCCAGTAAACAGGCAATCGCCGACTCTGCCCTGAATCTGGAGCAAGAAGACAGAAACAGGATTGGTGTTATAATCGGCTCGGGTATCGGCGGATTGTATACTATAGAAGAGCAGCACAGGATTTTTATGACAAAAGGCCCTTCAAGGCTGTCGCCTTTTTTAATACCCATGTTGATTGTGAATGAAGCTTCGGGGCATGTAGCCATTAATTTTGGTTTAAAGGGGCCTAATTCCTGTGTAGCTACTGCCTGTGCTTCTGGCGCGCATGCTATAGGGGATGCTTCCAGGATTATTGAGCGCGGCGACGCAGATGTAATGATTTGCGGCGGAAGCGAGAGCTGTATTGTGGCAACAGGCGTAGGAGGCTTCTGTGCTTTAAAGGCGCTCTCTACCAGGAATGATGAGCCTCAAAAGGCAAGCCGGCCGTTTGACCTGCAGCGGGATGGCTTTGTTATAGCAGAGGGGTGTGGTTTAGTGGTCTTAGAGAATTTAGAGCATGCGAAAAAAAGAAAAGCGCATATTTATGCCGAATTAACCGGTTATGGCATGTCTTGTGATGCTTATCATATTACCGCCCCTGATCCGGACGGGGAAGGCGCTGCCCGGGCAATAAAAGAAGCGTTAAAAGACGCTAAAATCAGTCCCGAGAATATAGATTATATTAACGCGCACGGGACATCTACTAAGCTTAATGACAAAATTGAGACATTGGCTATAAAGAGGGCTTTTGGTAACCATGCCAAAAAAGTTATGGTTTCTTCTACTAAGTCTATGACCGGCCACTTGCTGGGAGCAGCCGGTGGAGTGGAATTTGTGATTTGTGCCTTGGCGATTAAAGATGGTATTGTGCCTCCCACCATAAATTATGAACACCCCGATCCTGACTGCGACTTGGATTATGTCCCGAATACCGCCCGTAAAACAAAGGTTCAAGCCTGTGTGTCCAATTCTTTGGGTTTCGGCGGCCACAACGCGTCGCTCGTTCTACAGAAATTTAAATAAAAAATGTTTCATACAATAGCTGAAAAAATATTATTAGCGCATACGGGCAAGAAAGATCTTTGCCCTGGCGAGTTTATTGAAGCTAAGGTAGACCTTGCTTTAGGCAATGATATTACCGCGCCTTTTGCCATAGATGAGTTCAGGAAATCCGGCGTAAAAAAAGTCTTTAACAATAAAAAAATAGTCCTCGTGCCTGACCATTTTGCTCCGGCAAAAGATTTAAAGAGCGCGAATCAATGCAAGATACTCGCAAATTTTGCTAAGGAACAAAAAATAGTAAATTATTTTGAAGTCGGATGCATGGGCATAGAGCACGCGCTTTTACCTGAAAAAGGGCTGGTTTTCCCTGGTGATTTGGTAATCGGCGCGGATTCCCATACCTGCACATATGGGGCATTGGGGAGTTTTGCCACCGGAGTAGGCTCTACAGATTTAGCAAGGGCATTTATAGACGGTAAATGCTGGTTTAAGGTACCCCACACTATAAAATTTATTTATAGCGGAAAATTAAACAAGTGGGTGGGCGGTAAAGACCTTATACTTTATACTATCGGCCAGATAGGCGTAGATGGGGCTACGGAGAAAGTTATGGAATTTAGCGGCCCTGTTATCAGTAAATTAAGCATGGACGAAAGGTTTGCAATGTCTAATATGGCTATTGAAGCAGGCGGAGTAAGCGGTATAATCGCCCCTGATGAGGTTACGCTTGGCTATATCAGCCAGACTCCTAATTCTAAACGCCTGACTGCCGGATATAAATCAAAATTAAAAAATTTAAAATCTGATTCCGGGGCTAGTTACCTTAAAATATACGAATGGGATGTTTCTAAATTAGAGCCAATGGTTGCCTGCCCGCATTTGCCCAGTAATGTAAAACCAGCTTCAGAGCTGCAGGATATAACCATTGACCAGGTAGTTATAGGTTCTTGCACTAACGGGAGAATTTCGGATTTAAGGATTGCCGCCAGGATTTTGAAAGGCAAAACGATCAAACCGGGCTTAAGATTAATTATTATTCCCGCAACGCAGAAAATTTATCTTGAGGCAGTAAAAGAGGGCCTGGCAGAAATATTTGTTAAGGCAGGGGGCGTATTTTCTACCCCTACTTGCGGGCCTTGTTTGGGCGGCCATATGGGTATCCTGGCTGAAGGCGAAAGGTGCCTGGCTACCACAAACAGGAATTTTATCGGCAGGATGGGCAGCCCGAAATCAGAGGTTTATTTGGCTAGCCCCGCAGTAGCCGCCGCGTCAGCAATTAAAGGCAGGATAATTCATCCTGGTACATTGGAATGATTATAAAAGGCAAGGTCCATAAATTCGGCAATAATATTAACACAGACGATATTATCGCCGCTAAATACCTGGTCTCAACCGACGAAAAAGAACTTGGCAGGCACTGCATGGAGAATATCGCGCCTGATTTTTCAGGAAGAGTCGGTAAAGGAGATATTATAGTTGCCGGAAAAAATTTTGGCTGCGGCTCATCGCGGGAGCACGCGCCGCGCGCATTAAAAGGCTGCGGTATTTCCGCTGTAATCGCGCAAGGTTTCGCCGGTATATTTTTCAGGAATTCCATAAATGTAGGGCTGCCGTTTTTACAATTAAGCGAAACGGATAAAATTAATGAAGGCGATTTACTTGAAATAGACTTGGCTGAAGGTTTAATAAAAAATTTAACCACAAACCAAACTTTTAAAACAGAACCTTTTCCTGGATTTCTTGAAGAGATTATAAAAAAGGGCGGTTTAATGAATTGGGTGAGGAGAGATGCATAAAATAGCGGTAATACCTGGAGACGGAACCGGGCCTGAAGTGGTCCGCGAAGGCTTAAAGGTCTTAGAGGCAGCAGCAAAGAAATTTAATTTTAAGTACGAAACAAAGTTTTTTGATTTTAGCGGCCAAAGGTATTTAAAAACCGGCAAACTGGTGGATGACCAGGATGTTGCCGAGCTTAAGAAATATTCTGTGATTTATCTCGGAGCAGTAGGGGACCCTCAGGTTAAACCCGGGATTATCGAGACGGGAGTATTGCTAAAGTTAAGGTTTGCTCTGGACCAGTATATTAATTTACGGCCGGTCAAGCTTTACAATTCAGAATTTTGCCCTTTAAAAGATAAGAAACCCGAAGACATTGATTTTGTGGTGGTCAGGGAGAATTCTGAGGGCCTATATAAAGGTATGGGTGAATTTAAGGATAAAGGCACAAAAGATGAGGTGGCCATACAGCTTTCATATAATACACGAAAAGGAGTAGAGCGCTGCATACGTTACGCCTTTGACTATTGCCGTAAGCGCAATAAGAGAAAAAAGCTAACGCTTTGCGGTAAGACCAATGTTTTGACCTTTGCGTGGGACCTTTGGGAGAGGACTTTTAACGAAGTAGCCAAGGAATACCCGGATATAACCACTGATTACGCGCATGTGGATGCCACGACAATGTGGTTTGTAAAAAACCCTGAATGGTTTGATGTGATTGTCACGGACAATATGTTTGGAGATATCATTACGGACTTGGGGGCGATGATCCAGGGCGGCATGGGGATCGCTGCCGGAGGCAATATTAATCCACAAGGCGTATCAATGTTTGAGCCAATCGGTGGGAGCGCTCCTAAATATACCGGGAAAAACGTGATTAATCCTTTGGCTGCAATTTGCGCGGCTGGGATGATGCTTGAGAATTTAGGCGAAGTCAACGCCGGTAAAGCAGTG
>JAQTVG010000002.1 GCA_028706895.1 Candidatus Omnitrophota bacterium | reverse complement strand
GCAAATTATTGTTTTAGGCCCCGGCTCGCTGTATACGAGCATCATACCTAACCTTTTGATAAAAGAGATTACCGATAGCATTATTGCTTCGGGGGCAATCAAAGTGTATGTTTGTAACGCCATGACTCAGCCCGGAGAAACAGACGGCTATTCCGCCAGCGACCATATAAGGGCGCTTATATACCATAGCCATCCGCGCATTTTTGATTATTGTGTTTTAAATATAGGAGAGATTCCTAAAGATACGCTTAAACGTTATGCGAAAGAAGACTCGTATCCGGTTGTGAATGACACAAAAAAAATTGAAAGCATGGGCTACCGCATAATTGAACACGATTTCATTATTGCCAAAGATGTCGTAAGGCACGATCCTTTGAAAATAGCCAAAGTTATTTCAAGTTTTTTTGACGAAGCTTGAAAAACCTTAAGATAAGCCATGCCTTTAATTAAAAAAAACTTGGTTGTAAAGAATAAGCAGGGTTTGCATGCACGCCCGGCCGCGTTATTCGTGCAAATTGCCAATAAATTTGACGCGCGCATAACAGTCAGGCGTGATAAAGAAAGAGTAAACGGCAAGTCTATTATGGGTATCCTTATGCTGGGTGCTGAAAAGGGAAGTGAAATAACCATTGAGGCAGAGGGCCAGGACGCGGGCCTTGCCATTTTGGAACTGGAAAAAATAATCAACAGCGAAGAGTAAATTATGATAAAACTTAAAGGTATAGCTGCGGCAGGCGGAATAAGCGTGGGGCCGGCTTATAAAATAGGCAGGGAAGAATTTACTGTCCCCATGCAGCCGATAAAACCTGAGGAAATTCCCCTCCAGATTCAGCTCTTTGAAGAAGCGCTCATCAAGACCCGTAAGCAAATTATAGAGCTGCAGAAGAGGATTGCTGTTGAGATGGGACAGGAGCAGGCCCAGATATTTGATGCGCATCTACTGGTTCTTGAAGATCGCATGCTTATAGAAGAGGTAATATTACGCCTTAAACAGGAGTGCGTGAACGTAGCTTATATATTCTCCGAGGTTTTAAAAAAATACATAAATGTTTTTTCTAAAATCGAGGATGAATACCTGAAAGAGCGTGTCGCGGACGTAAATGATGTCGGCAAGAGAATACTCCATAATCTTTTAGGCAAAGAGCGCAAGGTTTTTGAGGATTTAAAAGAAAAAGTCGTAGTAGTGGCGCATGACCTTTCTCCGTCTGATACCGCGGCAATGCATAAGCAGCATGTCTGCGCATTTGTTACGGATATCGGCGGCAAGACCTCCCATACGGCAATTATGGCTAAGTCTCTGGAGATACCCGCGGTCGTAGGCGTGGAAGAGGCGACTACGAAGATTAAATCAGGCGATATTCTCATAGTTGACGGAGGCACCGGCACTATAATTATAGACCCCGATGAAGAGACCCTGCGCACTTATCAACAGGAGGAATATAAACTTAAAGGCATAGCGGAAGTATTTTTGACTGCCAAGGACCTGCCGGCGGTTACCCTTGATGGTAAGGCGATAGAGATAGTCGGTAATATAGAGCTGCCCGAAGAAGTGCCTTCAGTGAAACTGCACGGCGGCAATGGTATCGGGCTTTACCGCACAGAATTCTTTTATATGAACAGGAAGGATTTGCCTTCCGAAGAAGAACATTATCAGGCTTATAAATATGTTGCCGAAGAAATGAGCCCTCATCCGGTAATTATCCGGACCATAGACTTGGGCGGGGATAAATTTTTATCTCAATTTGAGATGCCTAAGGACATGCAGCCTTTCTTGGGCTGGCGCGCAATCCGGTTCTGCCTTGCGCGGCCTGATATATTCAAAGTGCAGCTTAGGGCTATCCTGCGGGCGTCGGTGCATGGAAAATTGAAACTTATGTATCCGATGATTTCCGGCGTTGAAGAATTGCAGCAGGCAAATAAATTATTGGAAGAAGCAAAGGAAGAATTAAAAGCCAAGGGTATATCTTTTAATAATGATATTGAAGTGGGCGCGATGATTGAGGTGCCTTCGGCGGCAATGACCGCGGACTTATTGGCTACTGAAGCGGATTTTTTCAGTATCGGCACAAATGACCTTATCCAATATTCGTTAGCAGTTGACCGTACCAATGAGAAGGTGGCTTATCTGTATGAACCAGCACATCCGGCGGTATTACGATTGATTAAGAATATAATTAATGCGGCGCATGAAGCCGGTATCTGGGTGGGGATGTGCGGAGAAATGGCGGGAGAACCTGCCTTAGTATTGGTGCTTTTAGGCTTGGGCCTGGATGAGTTCAGCATACCGCCGCTTGTCATCCCTGAAATAAAATATATCATCCGTTCCATCAAAATAAGCGACGCGCAGGCGATAGCTAAAGACGCGTTGAAATTATCTACCGGAAAAGAGGTAGAAGAGTTTAGCCAGAGGAGATTAAGGGAAATTTTAGGATAATTTTCTCGTCATAGCGGGCAATTAAGAAAGGAAATTTGCGTGAAAAAATCTTTGACTCCTGCGAGTATAAAGAAACTTGATAAATCTAATATGCTGGGTTTATTGATGGATTTTCCTTTGCAATGTAAACAAGCTTATGACATTGCAAAGGCAAGCCGCATATTATTTGATAAAAGAGATTTTACAAAAATAGTCTTTGCAGGGCTAGGGGGCTCGGCCATAGGCGCAGACCTGGCCAGGTCCTACCTTTATTTTGAATGCAAAATCCCGATCAGCGTCTGCCGGGAATATGAATTACCGGCGTATGTAGATAGTTCTACACTTGTATTTATATCCAGTTATTCGGGTAATACCGAAGAGACTCTAAGCGCATACCAGGAGGCCAGGAAAAAAGGAGCGTCTTTAGTCCTGGTTTCTTCCGGTGGGGCGGTTAAAGAGCATGCCGTTAAAGAAGGGCTCACGTTTATTGAAATACCCCAGGGTATGCCGCCCAGGTGCGCACTAGGTTATATGACAATTATACCGCTGGTTGTTTTAAATAAATTAGGCATAGCCAAAGATATAACAGGGGCCCTTAACGATGCAATAAAAGTTTTGGAGGAGCTAAAAGAAAAAAACCTAAATCCCCGGATAGGCAAGAAGGATAATATAGCCAAATATATCGCTGATAAGCTTTTCGGCAAGCTTGCCGTTATTTATTCGAGCTCCATACATTTTGATGCAGTAATAACGCGTTTTAAGGGGCAGCTTAATGAAAACGCCAAGAGCCTGGCTTCTACGCATGTGTTTCCGGAGATGAACCATAACGAGATTACTGGTTGGCGGAACCCGAAGAAATTATTCAAGGATTTTGTAGTCTTGATACTCAAAGATAAAGGTATGCATCCGCGCATTATGGCGAGGATGAAAATAACAGCCGATATCTTAAGAGACGACGAAGGGGTGCCTGTTTTAGAAATCTGGTCGCGGGGGGAGAACCTCTTAAGCAGGATGCTGTCTTTGGTATATATAGGAGATTTCGTGTCATTTTATCTGGCGATACTTTACGGGATTGACCCTACTCCCGTAGACAGGGTCACTTATTTAAAGAAAAGGTTAGCCCAGGAGTAAATGAAAGCATTAATTTTGGCGGCAGGTTATGCCACGAGGTTATATCCTTTAACTAAAGAATACCCGAAGCCGCTTCTTGAGGTAGGTAAAAGGCCGATAATAAATTATATAGTAGATAAGTTAGAGGCCTTGGATGATATAGACGAGATAATTGTAGTTACAAACAGCAAATTTATCTCTAAGTTTAAGAATTGGCTCAAACATTTAGACAGCAGTAAACGCATTAGTTTGGTGGATGATTTGACAAAGAGCCTTTCCGACAGGCGCGGCGCAATCGGGGATATGAATTTTGCGATTAATAAAAGGCGCCTGAAAGATGACCTTATAGTATTAGGTGGTGATAATTTATTCAATACGGGCCTTAAAAAATTCTTTTCTTTTGTTAAAGGTAACAATAACCCGGTGATAGGCGTCTATAATATAAAGGATAGGCGCCAGGCAAAGAAGTACGGCGTCATTAAACTGGATAAGGACAATAGAGTAGTTGATTTTAAAGAAAAGCCCGAAAAACCCGCATCCAGCTTAGTCGCGATGTGCCTCTATTATTTTCCTAAAGAAAAACTAAGGTTAGTCGGGGAATATTTTAAGAGCAAGGCAAATAAACGCGACGCCACAGGTTTCTATATAGACTGGTTGAGTAAGAAGGCTGCGGTTTATGGGTTTGTATTTGATGGTTTCTGGTATGATATCGGAGACTATAAGTTTTACCGGCAGGCAAAGCAGAGATTGATGCGCAAGCAGCGGCCGGCTTAATTTAACATTTAACAAAACAAAAGGGAGAAGGCATGTCAACGCATAAGCATTTTTTTACTTCTGAGTCGGTAGGCGAGGGGCATCCGGATAAGGTGTGCGACCAGATATCCGATGCGGTTTTAGATGAGGTTTTTCGGCTTGATACCGATAAAGAGAAAAGCAGGGTTGCCTGTGAGACTTATGTAACTATGGGGCTTTTAATCGTAGGCGGAGAAATAACTACCAATGCCTATGTAGATATCCAGAAAATTGCGCGCAATGTTATAAAGGAGATAGGTTATACTCATCCTAAATACGGGTTTGACTATGAGACCTGCGCGATTATAAATACAATACACAGCCAGTCTCCTGATATTGCCCAGGGTGTTAACGTGGGAGGGGCAGGGGACCAGGGGATTATGTTTGGTTATGCCTGTTCTGAAACCGATGAATATATGCCTTTACCCATTACATTAGCGCATAAGCTGGTAAAACGCATGGCAGATGTACGCCGCGGGAATATGTTAAAATACTTAGGGCCTGACTGTAAATCTCAGGTAACAGTTGAGTATGACGACGGAGAGCCTAAGCGCGTAGATTCAGTGGTATTGGCTTGCCAGCATACCGATGATATACTGGATGCTACGGGAAAGCACATTACAGCCAAGGCGCGCAACGAAATGATTGAGGCTATTGCCAGGCCGATATTGAAGAATTTGGTAGACAAGGATACAAAGTATTATGTTAACCAGACGGGTAAATTTGTAGTCGGCGGGCCGCAGTCTGATACCGGCATGACCGGAAGAAAAATAGTCGTGGATACTTACGGCGGAAGCGTGCCGCACGGCGGCGGGGCATTCTCGGGAAAAGACCCTACCAAGGTTGACCGTTCAGCCGCTTATGCCTGCCGTTATATTGCAAAGAATATAGTTGCCGCGGGGCTTGCCGAGAAATTTATGGTCCAGCTCTCTTATGTTATCGGTTATGCCGACCCATTGTCTATTTACGTGGATACCTATGGCACAGGAAAATTAAGCAATGATAAATTTGCAAAACTTATCCGTGATAATTTTGAACTTACGCCTAAAGGGATAATCAAATCGCTGGATCTCTTAAGGCCTATTTATAGAAAGACTGCTTGTTATGGCCATTTTGGCAGGGATGATTCTGATTTTAAATGGGAATTAACGGATAAGGCAACGCTTTTAAAAAAGCAAGCAGCAAAATTATAAAAACCATAGAGACGGTTTCCAACCTAAAGCGGAGACGCTGTTGCACTTAAAGCGGAAAGTATACCCTCTAAAGGTACAGTTTCCCGATTGGCTCGGAAAGCGTCTCTAAAAAGGGGATAAAAGGAGAGGAATGAATTACGACATCAGAGACATTAAGCTGGCAAAAAAAGGTGCTTTGAGAATAGAATGGGCAAGGCAGGATATGCCGGTATTACGCTTGATAGAGGAGCGTTTTGCTAAAGAGAAACCTTTAAAAGGTGTGCGTCTGGCAGCATGCCTGCATGTTACTACCGAAACGGCAAATCTGGTGAGCTGCCTTAAGGCAGGAGGAGCCGAAGTATATGTTTGCGCTTCTAATCCACTTTCTACCCAGGATGATGTTGCCGCGGCATTGGTCAAGGATTTAAAAGTCCCGTGTTTTGCGATTAAAGGGGAAGACAATAAGACTTATTATAAACATATAAAATCCGTCTTAGCGGCAAAGCCGAACATCACCATGGATGATGGAGCGGATTTAGTTTCAGTTATACATAAAGAAAATAAAATTTTTCCTTTAGGCGGCACGGAAGAGACGACTACCGGGGTAATCAGGTTACGCGCGATGCAGAAAGAAGGCGTGCTTAAATATCCGATTATCGCGGTTAACGACGCCCAGACCAAGCACTTGTTTGATAACAGGTATGGTACAGGTCAATCCACCCTCGACGGAATAATCCGCGCAACTAACCGTTTAATCGCAGGGCTGAATGTGGTAATCTGCGGCTACGGATGGTGCGGTAAGGGTGTAGCAATGCGCGCATCTGGCCTTGGCGCAAAAGTAATCGTAGTTGAAGTTGACCCCTTACGCGGCCTTGAAGCAAATATGGACGGGTATCAAGTAATGCCGATTATAGATGCGGCAAAGATAGGAGATATTTTTATCACTCTTACCGGAGATATAAATGTTATACGTAAAGAGCATTTTTTAAGAATGAAAGACGGGGCAATAGTAGCTAATTCCGGCCATTTTAATGTTGAGATAGATATACCGGCATTGGAGAAATTGAGCAGGAAGAAAAAACGCATACGCGAGTTTGCGGATGAATATATTCTGCCGGGCGGACGCAAGGTCTATCTTTTAGGAGAAGGGCGCCTGATAAACCTGGCAGCGGCCGAAGGGCATCCTGCGCAGGTAATGGATATGTCTTTTGCCAACCAGGCGTTAAGTGCGGAATATATTACCAAGCACCATAATAAATTAAAGAAAGAAGTTTATAAGGTCCCTGAGGCAATTGACAGGAATATTGCCATGCTTAAGCTGAGATCAAAGGGTATTAAAATAGATACCTTAACCCCGGAACAAAGAAAGTATCTTGCAAGCTGGGAAATGGGCACATGATGAAAAAGATTGCGGTTCTGACTACCGGTGGGGATGCCCCCGGGATGAACGCGGCGATACGCGCTGTGGTGCGCAGCGCCATAAACAGTAAATTAGAAGTTATGGGCGTATTCCGCGGCTGGTGGGGCCTGATTAATGAGGAATTAAAATCATTTGATCATCGTTCTGTATCGGGAATTATAAATCAGGGCGGCACGATACTTAAAACCGGGCGTTGCCCGGAATTTTATACCGCAGAAGGACAAGAAAGGGCATATCAGACCATAAAGAAACATTCTATAGACGGCATTATTGTTATAGGCGGAAACGGCAGCTTCAAGGCAGCACACGAATTTTATAAAAAATATAAAGTCCCTTGTATAGGGATTCCCGCCTCCATTGATAATGATGTTAACGGCATAGATATGACCATAGGCGCGGATACGGCAGTCAATACCGCTCTTGCGGCCATAGATAATATCCGCGATACGGCGACTTCCATGGAGAGGATTTTTGTCGTAGAAGTTATGGGCAGGGATTTCGGGTATATTGCGCTGATGGTGGCTTTAGGGGGCGGTTGCGAAGAGGTGATTATCCCCGAAAAGAAATTTGATTTAGAAGCTATATCCCATAATATTGTTCAGGGGAGCTTAAAGGGCAAAATGAGTTGGATTATTGTGGTGGCAGAAGGTGCTGCGCGCGCAGATGATGTTGCCAAAAAGATAACTGAAATAACGGATTTAGAAACACGCACCGTTGTTTTGGGGCATGTACAAAGAGGAGGCCGGCCCACTGCTATAAGCCGCGATTTGGCGCTTAATTTGGGTAAGGCAGCAGTTGATTGTTTATTAAAAGGCGATAGCGACAAAGCAGTTGCTTTCCATCACGGCAAAATAGGCACAGTAGATTTTGAAACCGCCATCAAAAAGAAAGAATTAGGAATTGAGGATATGTATAACCTGTTAAAGATTTTAACGTAAGGAGGAATAGTTTCATGGGAAGAAGAGCGACTGACATTGATAAGATCGTCATGGATTTAATTGCAAGCGATGATGCGGCAATAAAAAAAGACTTAGCCAAAAAGATTTTTGATATTGCTTATAAAAAAGGCATTTATCCATCCAGCATTCATGAATTTTATATGGCCCGCGGCAAAGGCGAATTCAGCGGCTTTACCGTCCCGGCTATAAATTTAAGAAGCATGACTTATGATTTGGCGCGCGCGATATTCAGGGTAGCCAAGAAGAATAATTCCGGAGCATTTATATTTGAAATCGCCAAATCCGAGATGGGTTATACCTCCCAGCCGCCTGTAGAATATTCAGCAGTTATCTTAGCCGCAGCCGTAAAAGAAGGGCATACCGGCCCTGTATTTATCCAGGGAGACCATTTCCAGGCAAATGCCAAGAAATACCAGGAGAACCCTGATAAGGAAACAGAGGGCTTAGAGGCGTTGATTACCGAATCAATAGGCGCGGGATTCTATAACATTGATATTGATTCCTCTACGCTGGTGGATTTATCCAAGCCTGACGTTAAGAAACAGCAGTTTTTGAATTATGAAGTCTGCGCGAAACTAACCCAGTTTATCCGCAGGATAGAACCGAAGGGCATAACGGTTTCTGTAGGTGGAGAGATAGGGGAAGTCGGCCATCAGAATTCAACTCCGGAAGACCTGCACGCATTTATGCAAGGTTACAATCAGAGGCTGCGCAAGGGCTTAGCCGGCATAAGCAAGATTTCAATTCAGACAGGTACATCTCATGGCGGAGTAGTTTTGCCCGACGGGTCAGTCGCGCAGGTAAAATTAGACTTTGATACCTTGAAAAAATTATCTGAGATGGCTAGAAAAGAATATGGCATGGCAGGCGCTGTGCAGCATGGCGCCTCAACTTTGCCCGCCGAGGCATTCCATAAATTTGCGGAGTGCGATGCGGCTGAGGTGCATTTAGCCACCGAATTCCAGAATATGATTTTTGAGAGCAAGAATTTTCCGCATGAGCTAAAAGCAAAGATTTATGACTGGCTGAAGATTAACGCTGCTTCCGAGAAAAAAGAAGGCGAGACTGAAGAACAATTCTTCTATAAGACGCGCAAAAAAGCATTAGGGCCGTTTAAAAAAGAGATTATGGGTTTATCGCAGGAAATAAGGGATGCGATTGCCGGGGAAATTGAAGAAAAGTTTGACTTTCTCTTCAAACAGTTAAATAATATAAATAATAAAGACCTGGTAGATAAATTCGTAACTTTAAAACGCGTTATTGTGCGTAAGCATAAAGACGCAAAAGCCGTAGTCCACGATGGAGAAGGTGCCGATTAGAATTAGGGACGGTTCTCAACTGAACCGAGAAGTGTCCCCAAGGGGGACACTTTTAACCGTAATTAAGAACCGTCCCTAAAATAGGAGAAGATATGCGTTCTGATAAAATCAAAAAAGGTTTAGAGAGGGTCCCGCACCGGGCGCTTTTACACGCTACGGGATTAAGCAGGAAAGATTTGGATAGGCCTTTTATCGGTGTAGCTACTTCTTTTACGGATTTGATTCCGGGCCACATCGGCATGCGGGATTTAGAGCGTTTTATTGAACGCGGTGTCTGTTACGGCGGGGGTGTGCCATTTTTCTTTGGCATTCCCGGTATCTGCGACGGTATTGCCATGGGCCATTTAGGCATGTGTTATCCATTGGCCTTAAGAGAGATAGTCGCTGATACTATAGAGACAGTATGTAACGCGCATCAATTAGACGGGATTGTTTGTTTGACTAATTGCGATAAGATTACTCCCGGCATGCTTATGGGGGCAGCGCGTTTAAACATTCCGGCGATTATTGTTACCGCAGGGCCCATGCTCTCCGGGCGCTATAAACAAAAGAAACTTGCTTTTGTCCACGATACATATGAAGGATTGGCAAGGGCAAAAAAGGGCGATATCTCTGCCGAAGAATTAGTTTGCCTTGAAATGGAGGCATGTCCCGGAGCCGGTTCCTGCCAGGGTTTATATACTGCAAATACCATGGCTTGTATCACTGAAACAATGGGCATGTCTTTGCCGGGCTGCGGCACAGCATTGGCAGTGTCGGCAAAGAAACGCCGTATTGCGCAGGCAAGCGGAGAACGAATTGTGGAGTTAGTGAAAAAAAATATTACTCCTTTAAGCATTATCAATAAGAAATCGTTAGAAAATGCTATTGTAGTTGATATGGCCCTGGGCGGTTCAAGTAATACTGTTTTGCACCTGATGGCTATTGCCAATGAGGCAGGGATAAATTTGGATCTCAAGACTTTTGATAAAATTAGTAAAGTAACCCCGCATATTACTAATATAGAACCTTCCGGAACGCATTTTATGGAAGACCTGGAATATGCCGGAGGTATTCCTGCTGTATTAAAAAGATTAAAGAGTAAACTGAACAATACTTTAACGGCAAGCGGCAAAAAGATATTTGATATTGCCGATAGCTCTGATATTTCCGACGAAGAAGTAATCCGCCCGTTAAACAGCGCTTATCATAAGCAGGGAGGGATTGCTGTTTTATACGGAAACCTTGCTCCTTCGGGCGCGGTTGTGAAGCAGTCGGCAGTTAGCCCTAAAATGATGAAATTTAAAGGAAGGGCGCGCGTCTTTAACCGGGAAGAAGAGGCAATGCAGGCGATCTTGATGCGTAGAATAAAAGCGGGAGATTGTATTGTTATACGTTATGAAGGGCCAAGCGGCGGCCCCGGTATGCGCGAAATGCTTGCGCCTACTTCGGCTATCGTTGGTATGGGGTTAGCTGATTCCGTAGCTTTGATTACCGACGGAAGATTTTCAGGCGGGACAAAAGGCCCTTGTATCGGCCATATTTCGCCTGAGGCTTCTGCCTGCGGGCCTATTGCGATTTTGAGAGATGGCGATATAATTACTATTGATATACCCGGCAGGAAGATAGAAGTTGATTTGAGCAAACAGGAAATAGATAAAAGGTTTAAAACCTGGAAGCCCGTACCGCCAAAAATTAAGACGGGGTATTTATCCCGCTATTCCAGGCTGGTTAGTTCAGCGGATAAGGGCGCTATATTAAGGTAAATATGATCGGTGCGCAAATATTATTAGAGTGTTTAAAACGCGAAGGCGTTGAGGTAATGTTCGGATATCCGGGCGGGCAGGTTCTGCCTATATTTGACAGCCTGTATGACTCGGACATAAAGTTTATCCTGACTAGGCACGAGCAGGCTGCTGCACACGCTGCTGATGGTTATGCGCGGGCAACAGGCAAGGTGGGCGTGTGCCTGGCGACAAGCGGTCCCGGGGCTACTAACCTGGTTACAGGGATTGCAACTGCGTTTATGGATTCAATACCGATGGTGGCTATTACCGGACAGGTCAAGAGTTTTCTTATCGGTAATGATGCTTTTCAGGAGGCCGATGTTACCGGCATAACGCGGCCTATCACTAAACACAATTACCTCGTTAAAGATATAAAGGATTTGGCCAGGATTATAAGAGAGGCATTTTATATTGCCTCAACCGGCAGGCCCGGACCGGTAGTTGTTGATATACCGTCTGATATACAGATGCAGGATGCCGGATTTATTTGGCCCGAAACCGTGGATATCCGCAGCTACAAACCTACATATTTTGGCCATCCGGGCCAAATTAAGAAGGCAGCTAAATTTATAGCCGATTCTAAAAGGCCGATTATTTATGCGGGCGGCGGCATAATTTCTTCGGGCGCGCATTTGGCGTTAAGGGAACTGGCGGAAAAAATCCAGGCTCCGGTTACCTGGACTTTAATGGGGATAGGCGGATTTCCCGCTACGCATAAACTTTCTTTAGGCATGCTTGGCATGCATGGCACAGGCTACGCTAACCACGCCATAATGGAATCAGATTTGATTATCGCGGTCGGTTCCCGATTTGATGACCGTGTTACCGGAAGGCTTGATGCCTTTGCTCCGGGCGCCAAGATTATACACATTGATATTGACCCTGCGTCTATCAGCAAGAATGTTAAAGTTGATATACCCATAGTCGGCGATGCCAAGAATATAATGGGGGAACTTTTGGAGGCACTTAAAAAAGTTCCGGATACTTCTGAATGGCTCAAGACGGTTGAATCTTGGAAAAAGAGGCACCCGCTTGTTTATAAGGCAGAAGGCAAGATAAAACCGCAGTATGTTATTGAACAGATTGATGAAGCGACCAAAGGCGAAGCGATTATTACTACCGAAGTCGGACAGAACCAGATGTGGGCAGCGCAGTGGTATAAGTATCACACCCCGCGCACGTTTATATCAAGCGGCGGGCTAGGTACAATGGGTTTTGGTTTTCCTGCGGCAATGGGAGCCAAAATGGGCTGCCCTGAAAAAATAGTCTTTGATATAGCCGGCGACGGTTCAATACAAATGAATATACAGGAATTGGCTACATGCGTCTGCAACAAAATAAATGTAAAAGTCGCGATATTAAATAACGGCTATTTAGGGATGGTGCGGCAATGGCAGGAATTATTTTACAAGAAGCGCTATTCTTATACCTGCATAACCGGCCCGGATTTTGTGAAGCTGGCGGAGAGTTACGGCGCTTCCGGTATCCGTGTTACAAAAAATGAAGAAGTGCGCCCGGCGATAGAGAAGGCGCTTTCAATAGACAACACCGTATTTATTGATTTTCACATAGAGCCGGAAGAAAATGTTTTTCCGATGGTCCCTGCAGGAGAAGCTATTAACCGTATGATTGGCGGGATGGCATAATGAAATTAAACTTTAAGCCAAAATTGACTTCCATAGAAAACGCATCCCTGGTGCGTAAATTCACAATATTGTTTATTGTGATGTCGTTATTGCCTTTTGTTGTCCTGGTCTATATATTGACCCAATATCATAATTTCGGAGTCATCAATGTTAGCCAGGGCGCGCAAATGTTGCTTATGTTTTTAATAGGATTTGGCGCTCTCGTAGGGTTCTGGGGTATGCGTAAATCCATTACAAAAATTCAGGAGGTAAGCAAGCAGACTAAAGAAATCTTAAAAAAAAGCATACCAGATTTGGCTAATATAGAAACAGAAGAAAACGAAGTTGCCCAGTTAGCCAGGACCTTTAACGAAGTCACCAAGAATTTGGAAGATAACATTAAGCGCCTGGAAGCCTCCAAACAGACCATACAATACGTATTGTCCAAGATTGCTTCGGGAGTTTCTGCCCAGCATACCATTGATACGTTCTTAGAGCTAATTATAGAAATTACAGTCAAGGCCCTGGACGCCAAAACAGGCGTTTTAATGCTATTAGATGAGAAGAATCAGGAGCTTTATGTTAAGGTGGCTTCGGGTTTCCGGGATACGTTAAAGGATTTACGCATAAAAGTCGGCGAAGAAGGGCCGGGATGGGTAGCCAAGAATAAAAAGCCTTTGTCGATTCCCCAATTAAACAAAGCAAAACAGGAAGAAGAAAACGAACTATTTGTGCCTCCTTTGTTATCTGTGCCGTTGACATATCAGGATAAACTTGTAGGCGTCTTGTCGGTAAGTGGAAAAACAGGGGGTGGGAATTTTGGGGAAGATGAATTGTTGATTGTATCTAACCTGGCGTCCCAGACAGCCATTGCCGTAGAGAATGACCGCCTGAACCACGATGCCGAAGAAACATACCTGCAGACTATTTCAGCTTTAGCTATTGCCGTGGAAGCCAGGGATACTTATAGCCGCGGCCACTTGGATAGGGTATCGGAGTATTCCATTATGATTGCCAAGAAGTTAGGTTTGGATGATAATCTAATCAAGGATGTCAAGGATGCCGCGGAATTGCACGATATCGGGAAAATCGGCATCAGCGATGATATACTGAAGAAACCGGGCCCGCTTACAGAAGAAGAAACCAAGATTATGCATAAACATTCTATTATAGGAGAGGCAATCATTAAGCCGGTGCGCCGGTTATCCAGCCTCTGTGATATAGTAAGGCATCACCATGAGTGGCTGGATGGCTCAGGATACCCTGATGGCCTTAAGGGCGATGAAATCAGCATAGGCGCGAAGATATTATGCGTAGTAGATGCTTTTGACGCGATGACCTCTGACAGGCCCTATCGCAAGGCCTTAAGTATTGATGTGGCAAAAGGGGAATTAAGAAAATATGTTGGCATCCGTTATGATGCCAAAGTAGTGGACGCGCTTTTAAGCACAATATGAGACACACAATTTCAGTATTAGTTGAAAATAAGCCAGGGGTCCTTGCGCGCATCGCGGGCCTATTTAGCGCGCGGGGTTATAATATTGCCTCTTTGGCAGTCAGTGAAACTATTGACCCGACTATTTCGTACCTAACTATGGTCGTAGAGGCGGAAGATGAAAAAATACTGGAGCAGATTAAAAAGCAGCTGAATAAACTTATAGACGTCATCACGGTTACGGACTTTACCAAAAAAGAGCATATAGACAGGGAGCTTATTTTAGTAAAGGTTGAATATACCGCAAAGGAGAAAGCAAAAATAGACGGTATTTTAAATAAATACATAGCTAAAATAATCCAGCGCAAAGGCGAACTCGCAATCATTGAAGCAGTGGATGAACAGGAGAATATTAAACAACTGCTTCAGGACTTGAGCCGTTTTGGGATTAAGGAATTAGTTAAGACAGGCAGAATCGCGATAGCATGTTAAAAAATTACCCAAACATAAAGGATTGTTTGGTACGCCCTTTCCGGGCAGGGAGGATCTAATGGCAAAGATTTATTATGACCAGGACGCGGATTTAAATTTACTTAAAGACAAGACAATCGCAATTATAGGTTATGGTATCCAGGGCAGAGGCCAGGCGTTGTGCCTGCGCGATTCAGGCTGCAAAGTAATAGTTTCGGAGATGGAAGGCACGCCAAATTATGAACAGGCAAAAAAAGACGGGTTTACGCCTGTTTCTGCGTCGGAGGCAGCCAAGTCCGGAGACATTATCCAGATCCTTACCCAGGACCATGTCCAGGCAAAGGTATATCAGGAAGCCATTAAACCGAATTTAACAAAAGGAAAGGCCCTGTGTTTTTCACACGGTTTTAATATCCATTTTAAACAGATAAAACCGCCTAAAAAAGTAGATGTGTTTATGATTGCGCCTAAAGGCCCCGGCGCTTTAGTCAGGAAGATGTACGAAGAAGGAAAGGGCGTTCCGTGTTTGGTGGCAGTATTTCAGGATGCTTCGGGAGAAGCCTTGAAATTAGCTTTAGCGTATGCAAAGGCGTTAAGGGCTACTAACGCAGGGGTTATTGAGACGACTTTTAAAGAAGAAACAGAAACCGACCTTTTTGGCGAACAGGCTGTACTTTGCGGAGGGGTATCAGAGTTAATTATAGCGGGATTCGATACTTTAATTGACGCTGGTTACCAGCCGGAGATTGCGTATTTTGAAGTATTGCATGAGTTAAAACTTATTACCGACCTTATCCAGGAAAGGGGTATTTCAGGTATGCGCCGCGGGGTTTCTAATACCGCATGTTACGGTGATTTAACCAGGGGCAAGAGAATAATTACGCAGAAGACCAGGAAAGAAATGGCCAAAATCTTAAAAGAAATCCAGAAAGGTAAATTTGCCAGAGAATGGATTAAAGAAAATGAAGCAGGCAGGCCGAATTTCGATAAACTGTTAAAAGAAGGCGACGAACACAAAATAGAAAAAGTAGGGCAGCAACTCAGAGAGATGATGCCTTGGATGAAAAAATAGAATCAATATTTTGCTGCGGGCTTTGCTCGCATGCTAAAAATCTTTGCCGTGCACTACGGTTTACTCCTCGTTCGTTTGCAGGAATTCCAAGTACTTCGCATATCGCATGTCAGTTTCTGCACTCTCTCGTCGTAAATCCTTGTGCACTTTTGCCAAAGATTTTATAATGCACGCTCACAAACCCTGCGCAAAACATTAATTCATTACTAAGAAGATTTATGATATGGAAAAAATAATTATTTTTGATACGACGCTGCGCGACGGAGAACAGGCGCCCGGCGCATCAATGAACAGCTTCCAGAAAATGGAAATTGCCAGCCAGCTTGAGAAGCTGGGAGTTGATATCATTGAGGCGGGTTTTCCTATTGCCTCGCCGGATGATTTTACAGCAGTTAGCGTCATAGCCAAGAATGCCAAAAATAGCGGCGTCTGCGCCCTTGCCCGCTGCATCAGCAAGGATATTGAAAGTGCCGGCCGGGCCGTAAAAAAGGCAAGGCGTCCGAGAATACATTTGTTTTTAGCGACTTCTAAAATTCACTTAAAGTATAAATTTAAAAAAGCCGAAGATGAGATAGTGGCTATTGCGCAGAGTTCTATCAGGCAGGCTAAAAAATTCTGTGATGATATTGAGTTTTCCCCGGAGGACGCTACCCGCACGGAAAAAGATTTTTTATTCCGTATGGTTGAAATGGCGATTAATGAGGGCGCGCGCACAATAAATATCCCTGATACAGTCGGTTACAGCTACCCGCAGGAGATTTTTACCTTAATTACGGATATTAAGAATAACGTCCCGAATATAAATAAGGCGGTTATTGCCATTCATTGCCACAACGATTTGGGGCTGGCAACGGCAAACTCTCTTTCCGCGGTCCTTGCCGGAGCGCGGCAGGTGCATTGCACGATTAACGGTATCGGTGAACGCGCGGGAAACGCTTCGTTAGAGGAAATAGTTATGGCGATGAAAACCCGCCATGATGTATTTGGTAATTTTAATACTAATATCCGCACCAGAGAGATATACCCGACTTCCCGAATGGTAAGCAAGGTTACCGGTTTTGTGGTGCCTCCCAATAAGGCAATTGTCGGCAGGAATGCTTTTGCCCACGAATCGGGCATTCATCAGGACGCTATCTTAAAAAAAAGGATTACATATGAGATTATGGATCCTCGAGATGTCGGTATTTCTGAAAGCGCCCTGGTTTTGGGAAAACATTCCGGCAGGCACGCCTTGGACCAGCGGTTGAAGGTTTTAGGATTTCATTTAGGTGAGGATAGATTAAACAAGACTTTTCAACGGTTTAAAGAACTCGCCGATAAAAAGAAGAATATTTTTGACGATGATTTGATTTCTATAGTAGAAGATGAAACCAAGGTAGTAAAACCGGTTTGGATATTTGATAGTTTTGAGATTACTTCCGGTACAAAAATAAGCCCTGTCGCCTGTGTAAGCCTTAAATATAAAAATAAAATTATCTCCGCGAAGTCTTCGGGCGACGGCCCGGTAGATGCCTGTTTTAAAGCTATTGATAAAGCTACCGGAGTCAAAGGCCAGCTGCAGGATTACCGCATTGAAGCAGTCACTAAAGGCAAGGACGCGCTTGGCGAGGTGAGCTTGAAACTAAAAGCCAAAGAGCGCGTAGTTACCGCGCGCGGCTCAAGCACGGATATTATTGAGGCTTCAATCAGGGCTTATATCAACGCCCTTAATAAAATAGAAAGTCTTTAAAACATCTCCCACAAAATAATGGCCAAAGACGAGCCGGCTAAGAAAATCTACGGTTTAATAGGTTACCCCGTCAAACACAGTCTTTCGCCTGCCATGCACAACGCCGCATTCCGAGCTCTTGATATCGAAGCAGAATACAGATTATTTGAATTAAAGCCCGAAGAATTGGAAAGCTTTCTGGGAAACCTTAAGGCGAATAATATCCTCGGGCTAAATGTCACCGTTCCTTATAAAGAGAA
Organism: Candidatus Omnitrophota bacterium; assembly: GCA_028706895.1. GTDB lineage: Bacteria > Omnitrophota > Gorgyraeia > Gygaellales > Profunditerraquicolaceae > UBA1562. Next base: position 5,255 of record JAQTVG010000002.1, on the reverse strand, counting down.
GGTTTTAGGCGCCGTTAAGCTTGATTCCGAATCATTTTACCTGAGCCAGATAAAAGCAGTCAATACAATAGTGGTAAGCGGTGATATTTTAAAAGGTTTCAATACCGATATACCCGGTTTTGAAAGAGATTTAAAAGAAAACATAAATCCGGCCGATAAAAGGGCAGCTATATTAGGCGCAGGCGGAGCAGCAAGGGCAGTTGCATATGTTTTAGCCAAGCTTAAGGCAAAAGACGTATATATTTACGATATCGATAAAACCAAATCCCAGGGTATAGTCGATATGGTAAAAAGCTTATTCGCCGATTATCCAATATTCTCCGTGGATAGCGTCGGGCAATTGGGCATAGAAAATAAAGACTTGCTTATAAATACGACTCCTGTCGGGCTTTCAGACAACGATCCCTGCCTGGTTAAGGAAGCAGTCTTGCATAAGGATTTGTTTGTCTATGACCTTATTTATAACCCTTTAGAGACAAAACTGTTGGCATTGGCGAAAAAGAACGGTTTGAAATACTCTAACGGATTAAAGATGCTTTTATATCAGGGCATGCTTTCATTCAGTCATTGGACGGGTAAGGATGCCCCTATTGAAGTAATGCGCAAAGCGCTAATGGAGGCGATACAAAAATGATAGAAAGAATAATAGTTTTTGTTTTTGGCTCCGTCGTCGGAAGTTTTCTTAATGTTTGTATCCACAGGATGCCGCTTGGCCAATCTATTGTCTGGCCGCATTCGCATTGCCCGAAGTGCAAGAAGAAGATTCCCGGTTATGATAATATACCTTTTTTAAGTTATATTTTCTTGAGGGGTAGATGCCGTTTTTGCAAGGAGAAGATTTCTCTCAGGTATCCGTTAGTTGAGCTTTTGACCGCGCTTTTATTTTTGGCGGTATTTAACAAGTATGGGTTAAGTTATGATTTTTTTGTTTTTTCCCTCTTTGGCTGCGGATTGATTATAGCGACTTTTGTGGATATCGCGCACCGGATTATCCCTGATGAGGTCTCAATCGGAGGCATTATCTTCGGGTTTATATTAACTTCGGTCAAGGGTTTTAATTTAAACCCCTTAAGTTATAACTTGGGGCCCATGCTTGATTCGTTTCTGGGGATTATCGCAGGCGGCGGGATTATCTATCTAACCGCCAAGCTCTTTGACCTGGTTTATTTCAAATTGCTTAAAAGGCCTCCTATACAGGGAGAAACTGAATCTATGGGCGGCGGTGATGTAAAGTTATTAGCTATGATTGGGGCATTTTTAGGGTGGCAGGCGGCAATATTTGTTTTTTTCCTCGCCCCTTTTTTTGGGGCAGTTATCGGCATAATAAATCTCTTCGTAAAGAAAGACCACACTATACCTTACGGCCCATTTTTATCTATCGCGGCTATTTTTGCTGTATTCTGGATGGATAAAGTAATACGCCTAATTCTCCGCTATTAAAAGAACACAATTACTTTTATATCTTCTTTATAATGAACAGGTTAATTGTGGTTTCGCGTTTGCTTTTTATTGTTTTATGTGTTATACTTACTCTACATCTGTCAATCTGAGGTGTAATTATGAGGTTATATTAACAAAAGGGGCCCAAAGGCAATTTTCTATTTAGAAGATTGCCTTTTTTATTATGGAAAAACAGGATATAACAAAAGATATTGCCACGAACAAACTGATATTTTTTGCTGAACAGGCCTCCAGGTTCCAGGCGGCGCAAACTGAAAGCAGGCATTTAAGGGAATACCTGGTGAGAGCGGGCGAGTGTTTGCTGGGTTTTGGGCCTGTGGCGGATGAAAATATCAGCCGCCTTGTTGCTCTCTATGGAGAATTCATGGGCGCAACCTGCGCGCTTTACAATCGCCTGGAAAGAGAAATGCTTTGTTCGGTAGGCCAGTGGCAGGTGCCTGCAGATTTCAAGCCGGTTGATAAACCGCAGGGGCATATTTGTTATGATGTTATCAGGCTTAAAAGCGATGACCCCTTTATTGTGCGGGATCTCCAGGATAGCATTTATGCTAAAACCGACCCCAATGTAAAGCAATATAAATTACAGACTTACATAGGCCTTGCCATTAAATTTGGCCCTGCCTATATTGGTTCTTTGTGTGTTGTTTTTCAAAAAGATTTTATTCCCAGCGAAGAAGACATAAGGTTTATGAGGATAATCGCTTCTGCTATTGCGGTGGAGGAGAACCACAGGCAGATGCAGTTGAAATTGCAAGAGAGTAATGAACGGGATAAGCTTATAAGTGAAACAGTTAAAGATTATGTTTTTACAGTACGTATTCACGACGGCAAGCCGCAAGAAACCAGCCACGGCCCAACCTGTATTGCCGTTACCGGTTATTCTCCCAAGGAATTTACGGATGACCCTGATTTATGGATTAAAATGGTGCATGAGGATGACCGGGAATTAGTACGTAAACACGCATCTCTTATTCTTTCAGGACAAAGGGTCCGTCCTATTGAACATCGTATTATAAGAAAAGACGCAGCCGTGCGCTGGGTCAGGAATACGACGGTGCTTCATCTTGGTAAAGATGAAAGCTTATTGTCATATACCGGCCTTATACAGGATATTACTGAAAATAAAAACAAGGAAGACCTGCTCTATACTTCTGAAGAAAAATACAGGGCGCTGGTCGAGACTCTTCCGGCGTCTACTTATATTGCTTCTCTTGATGAGGATAGCGCCACTATTTATGTCAGCCCCCAGATAAACTCAATATTGTCTTTTTCCCCCCAGGAAATTATCGAAGACTTCGGTTTCTGGCATAAGCATATCCATCCTGATGACCGCCAGCGCGTGCAAAAAGAATTAAATTATTCCCACGTAACCGGAAATCCGTTTCATTCTGAATACCGCATGCTAGACCATGAAGGCAATATTGTATGGATTTATGATACCGCTACAGTGATGCGGGATATTAGCGGTAATCCGCTTTGCATGCACGGAGTCATGTTTGATATTACTGAGCGTAAACGCATTGAAGATGAGCTGAGCAAAAGACAGCAGGAATTTCAGGTTATCCTTGATTCTGTCCCGGCGATGATTTTCTATAAAGACAGGGAGAACAGGATGATACGCATTAATAAAACTTTTGCCGAAGCCATGGGCTTAAGCAAGGAGCAGATAGAGGGTAAAACTTGTTTTGACCTCTGGCCGCAGCAGGCAGAGCGTTATTGGTGCGATGATAAGGGCGTTATAGAATCATGCCAGCCCAAGACAGGAATAATTGAGCCGCTAATGACAGCTAAAGGGCAAATATGGATTCAGACGGATAAAGTCCCTTACAGGAACGAAGAGGGGAATATCGTCGGAGTAATAGGTTTTGCCCTTGATATTACTGAACGCAAGAATGCGGAGGGAAAATTAGAATCATTAAATAAGGAACTTATACGCACAAATAAAAGGCTGAGCCAGTTGACATTACGCGACCCGCATACAGGGTTGTATAACCATCGTTTCATGCAGGATATTATTGAAGCTGAGTTCTACCGCGCAAAAAGATATGGGCATCCGTTTTCAGTAATGATGATAGATGTAGATTATTTTAAGTCAATAAATGATGTCTACGGGCACTCATTCGGTGATTTAGTGTTAAAACAGCTGGCAAGGCAGTTAAAGATGATGGTGCGCCAATATGATATTGTTGTCAGGTTCGGGGGAGAAGAATTTATGATTATATCTCCCGGCATAGACAGGCTCCAGTCTTTAAAATTAGCGCAGAGATTGCTGGATGCCATTAATTTATATAATTTTGGCGATAAAAATCATACGGTAAAGTTAAAATTGAGCATCGCAGTTGTTTCTTACCCCGAAGATAAAATAATTAAAGGCATGGATTTGGTTGAAACCGCCGACCAGATCCTGAACAAGGTAAAAGAATTCGGGGGGAATAATGTTTATTCTTCACTGGATACAAAAAAGAAAACTTCTTCCAGGAAGCCTAAGATAGACATAACCGTTCTTAAAGACAGGATAGAAAAACTTACTAAGCGTACTCACCAGAGCCTAGTTGAGGCAGTCTTTGCTTTTGCTAAAACCATAGAGTTAAAGGACCAATATACAGGCGAACATGTAGAGAAGACCGTGCAGTATGCCACAGAAATTGCCCGGGCTTTAAAGTTGCCGGATGAAGAAATAGACCGCATCAAGCAGGCAGCCATACTTCATGATTTAGGCAAGATCGGCATCCCTGAAAGAATTTTAGTTAAGAAGTCAAAACTCACCAGAGAAGAATTTGAAGAAATCAAAAAACACCCCCAGATTGGCGTGGATATTTTAAGGCCGATTAAGCTTCTGCATAATATAATCCCCATAGTCCTTTACCATCATGAGAGATGGGATGGCAGGGGGTATCCCAATGGCTTAAAAGGGGAAGAAATTCCTATTGGAGCGCGTGTAGTTGCTATTGCAGATGTATATCAGGCATTGACTTCCAACCGGCCATACCGTAAGTCTTACCTGGAAGAAAAAGCCCTTAAGATAATTGAAAGTGGTTCCGGCGCTCAGTTTGACCCTGCGGTTGTTGCTAAATTTGTGCAAATCATAAGGCAGAAAAAAAAGGATAAAATAGCGGATAAATAGATTAAATAGGGACAGCGCCCTATTTCCTTTTCACTTTTAACATAAAAATAGGGCGCTGTCCCTATTTATAAGGAGAAAATAAATGGCGGTTTTAGAGGGGCCGGAGTTTTATATTTCAAAGAGGATAGGCCGGGCAATGGCGGATTATAAAATGTTGTCCGACGGGGATAAGATTGCAGTAGCGGTTTCGGGCGGCAAGGACAGCCTGACGCTTTTACGGATTCTATCTGACCGCAGAAAGTTCGTTCCTATAAAATATGAGCTTTTGGCTGTGCATATTGATTTGGGCTACCCTTGCCAGCACCCGAAGATTCTATCGGAATATTTTAAGAACCTTGGGATAGATTACCATATTGAGAGAGTGGATATCCTTAAAGGCAAGACGCGCAAGGATATTTCCTGTTTCTGGTGTTCCTGGAACAGGAGAAAGGCATTATTTGAGACAGCTGACCGGTTTGGCTGCAGTAAGGTTGCCCTGGGCCACCACAAAGATGATATTATAGAGACTATTTTATTAAATTTATTTTTCCACGGAGAGATTTCGGCGATGTCCCCTAAGCAGGAATTATTTAAAGGCAAAATTACGCTTATCAGGCCCCTTGCTTATGTAGAAGAAGATATGATTGTGCGTTTTGCTAAAACTGCGGGTTTCCCCCACCATAAATGCGCC